>JAGGZG010000301.1 GCA_021162125.1 Anaerolineae bacterium | reverse complement strand
GTAATTTTGCACTTTTTACAAAGCATCCGCGGTTCGCCACCCACTCCCCTCAGTCCCCCCCGCTCGCAGGGAAGCCTGTCCTCCCCCCGTGGAACGGGGGGAGCTAGAGGGGGCGCGATCCATGCGTAGCCACTTTGTGAAATCTGCAAAAGTATCGGTTGTACTCCATCTGATGAAATCTGTCCAATGAGGTCAAACACCCTCCCGCAGGTTGTCGTCGACCCCAACTCTGGAAGGAAATCATACGCTGAGAAACCTGCGGGAGGGTCAACAATTCTACAGGATGTGAGCCAGGAATTGTTTAGTGCGTTCTTCCTTGGGATTGGTGAAAAACTCGTCGGGCGGTCCCGTTTCGGCCCAAACACCCTCATCCATGAGAATGACCCGGTCGGCCACGTCGCGGGCAAAGTGAATCTCGTGAGTGACGACGACCATGGTCATGCCCTCGCCAGCCAGCCGTTCCATCACCTCCACCACCTCGCCGATCAACTCGGGGTCGAGGGCCGAGGTGGGCTCGTCGAAAAGCATGATTTTGGGCTCCATGGCCAGGGCACGGGCGATGGCTACCCGCTGTTGCTGTCCTCCTGATAGCCGGGACGGGTACTCGTCTCGTTTATCCGACAGGCCAACCCACTCCAACAGTTCCTCTGCCTTGGCGATGGCCTCTTCTTTGGGCATCTTTTTGACGGTGATGGGTGCTTCGATGATGTTGCCCAGAGCCGTCATATGTGGGAAGAGGTTGAATTGCTGAAAGACCATGCCCGCCTTCTGACGGATTTCCTGGATATGCCGCCGGTGCTCGCGGCCCGGTTCCCTGGCCTTGATCTCCACGCCATCAATCTCGACCGTGCCCGCCGAGGGCTCCTCCAGAAAGTTGAGGCAGCGTAGGAAGGTACTTTTGCCCGCTCCCGAGGGGCCGATAATGACCACTACTTCACTGGGCATCACGTCCAGATCCACGCCCTTGATGACGTGCAATGGGCCAAAATATTTGTGCAACCCGCGCACCTTGATCATTGGTTCAACCATTCGCCTACCTCCTCTCGCCACGGGCCATGTAAGTTTCCAATTTACCCTGGAAGAATTGAAAGACGATGGTCAGGATCCAATAAAAAGCAGCCGCGATGAGAAAGGTCTCCAGGTTCCGAAAATTCTGACGCCCGATTTTTTGCGCCCGGAAAGTCAACTCTTGCACGGTGATGATAGATACCAGAGCCGAGTCTTTCATCATAGCGATGAACTCGTTGCCGATGGGCGGAATGACAATGCGAAATGCCTGGGGCATAACGATACGGCGGAAAGTCTGGCTGGCCGACATACCCAGGGCCTGGGCCGCCTCATATTGCCCAATGCCAATGGCTTGAATGCCGGCCCGAAAGATTTCGGTCATGTAAGCCCCATAGTTGACGCCCAGGGCCAGGATGCCAGCTGTTTTAGCTTCCAGAGTGATGCCGAGTTGAGGCAGTGCTAGAAACCAGATAAAAATCTGAACCAGCAGAGGCGTGCCTCGGATCAACGAGACGTAAAAGCCAGAGATGCCGTTGGCAAGCGGATTTTTGGACAGCCGTCCCAATGCGCCCACCAATGCCAGGACGGTGGCCAACAGGATTGCCATCGCCGAGACGTACATCGTGATCCCTGCGCCACCCATGATGAAAGGTAGCCACTTCCGCATAAAAGCGACGTCCAGGCCAAAGCGGCGCAGTGCGGAGAAGAGGAGGATGAAAATCGACACCCAGGTGGCTGCAATGAAAAGGCTGTGACGTACGTCCTGGGCTCGTCGGGCAGCCATTAACTGCTCGGCCAGTGATGTTGCGTCGGGGGCCTGGTAAGTAATGGCCACCTCATCCTGCCGCAGGTAGGCCACCAGAACGATGTACCCGATGAGGGACACTACTAATGGCCAGCCAATGCTGAGGCGCGTACCCCAGGTGATGGGATAGACGGTCGTCTCCAGCAGGGGTAGCACAGTGGTGACCAGTGGGCCGATGATGTACAATACCAGAGCTCCCAGGTAGCCCCAGGTGCGCACGCGCCACAGCCCCCAGGTCAGGAGGAGGCCCAACAGGCCGCTGCCCAACATCCAGGCCGCAAAGACAGTCCCCCATATTGGCATGAGGCCAAGCTTTGTCCACACCAGGTGCAGTTGCTGGTTGTTGACGGCCTCCCAGAGACGGACACTCCCATCGTTTCCACTGGAGAGGATAGTGTTCGCGTCAGAACCGAAGGCCACGCTGGTCACTGGACCGAGATGCCCCTTGAAGATGCCGGCAAACTTACCACCAGTCACCCGCCAGCGGCGGACCATGTTATCCCCGCCGCCGGAGAGAAGGTATTTGCCAGAGGCATCGAACACTACCTCTGAAACCGTCGCCAGGTGGCCCCTTGTCTTCCAGGCAACCTTGCCTTTTTCAACGTCCCAGATGAGGGTGGTGCCTTCGGCGCTGCCTGAGGCCAGGTATGTCCCATCAGGGCTGAATGCCAGGGCGGTCACTTCTTTCTTATGGCCTATCCAGTCTTTTTTGGTCTCCTCGTCCTCCCAGTAACCTTCCAGCCTCTGAAACGGTTCTCCGGTACGGGCATCCCAGATTTGGATGTTTTCACCATCGCCGGCAGCCACCAGCGTGCCGTCGGGACTGAGGGCCACAGCGAGTTTGGTGCTCTCGTTTGGCCCGATGGATTGGATCACCTGTCCCGTCTTCGTGTCCCACACCCGGACGATGCCGTCCTCACCTATCGTGGCCAGATTCGAGCCGTTGGCAGCCAGGGCCAGGTCGTTCAGCGGCCGATCGCTGGCGATTATCACCCTCTTGGCCTGACTGCCGGTTGGGCTTGCGTCGAGCGCCGCCGAGACGTCCCACAGCCGGATACTTCCATCGTAGCCGGCCGAGAACAAAGTTGAAGCAGAGGAAGCGAAGGCGACACCGGAGACGGGGCCAGTGTGGCCGGTCAGGGTATGCACCATCCAATCGTGCGTGATGTCCCACAGGTGGATTTTTCCATCACGGGCACCAGCGGCGACTAAGCTGCCGTCGGGGCTCAGCGCCAGGTCATAGACCTCGCTGGTCACGGCCAATCGCAGCGGCCCGCCGGCGTAATATTGGACACCGTAGAGCAGGCTTAGACCCGCGGTGAGGGCGACGAGCAGGCACAAAAGTTTTATCTCTTTTGAATAAGGTTTAACTGTCGGGCTATTTAGTTTCAAAATTGCTGCCTCCTGGTTAACCTGGTTTGTTAACCTGGTTTCCGGTACAAAGCGTAGCGCCTGCCCACCGTGTCGGTCTTTAGCGGGCAGAGTTACCCGCCACTGGGCGGCTACGAACAAAACCAAAAAACTCCGCGGCCTCCGTGTCTTCGTGGTTTTCCATGCTTTTGGGTTCCGGCTTGGCCGGGTTAGGGCTGTAATGCATGGCCTTGGATCCGGTTTGGCTGCTCTAAACTCCCCCCAAGGCTACGTCTTTGCTGATTAAATGATAGCACTTTAAACTCACGTTCTGAGATGGCAGGCAACAGAGTGGCCGTCAGCTACCTCGATCAGCGGGGGTTCCTTTTCGCTGCATATCTTTTCGGCGATGGGACAGCGGGGGTGAAAACGGCAGCCACTGGGCGGGTTGATAGGGTTGGGAATCTCGCCCCGGGGCATGGGCGTGGTGCGGCGGAAACGCGGGTCGGGCACGGGCACGGCGGCCAGCAACGCCTCGGTGTAAGGGTGGCGCGTTTCGCGATAGACATCTTCCAAACGCCCCACCTCCACGATGCGGCCCAGGTACATGATGGCAATGCGATCGCAGATGTAGCGAGCTGTCGCCAGATCGTGGGTGATAAAAACGTAGGTCAGGTCAAATTCGTCCTTGAGATACTTCATCAACTCCAGCAGCAGAATGCGAACTGACACATCGGCCATGGCGATAGGCTCATCGGCAATGACTAGGTCGGGGTGCATGATCAAAGCCCGGGCCAGCACGACTCGCTGGCGCTGTCCGCCGGAGATTTGATGGGGATACTTGCGGTAGATGGTAGTGGCCGGCGTAAGCCCTACCTTTTCCATCATATCAATCACTCGCTCGTACTTCTCTCTCTTACTTGCCAGACCATGGATTGTCAGTGCGTGTCCGATGGCATCGCCGATGCTCATACGTGGGTTGAGGGAGGCATAGGGGTCCTGGAAAACGATCTGCATCCGCTGCCGCAAGCGTCGCATTGCTTCCGCTTTCAAGGCTGTCAAGTCCTGCCCGTCGAAAAGGATCCGCCCCGCCGTCGGTTCGATGAGGCGGATAAGCAAGCGCCCCGTGGTCGTCTTGCCGCTGCCGCTTTCCCCTGCCAGGCCGAACACTTCCCCCCGCTTGATGCGTAGGTCCACCCCATCCACAGCGCGCACGAACTGTTTGTTTCGCGTCACCAGGTTTTCAACAAAGCCTTTTTGGACAGGGAACCACTTTTTCAGCCCATAAGTTTCAATCAGATTATCGCTTTTGCGCTGGGTTCCCGCTTGTTCAGTCATGGGTTCCCCTCAATCTTCGTAAAGCCAACACGCCGTCCAGCGGTTCTGATGTATCTGCCGATAAGGGGGCTCTTCGTAGCGGCAACGCTCCATCGCCTGGGGACAACGGGGATGGAACCGACAGCCGGCCGGCGGGTGAATCAGGTCTGGCGGCGATCCCCGCATCGTGTGCAGTTCTTCGTCCTCAAGGCGGATATTGGGCACTGATGCCAGGAGCGCCTGGGTGTAAGGATGCAACGGTTCATCAAAAAGTTCCTGGGCTGGCGCGACCTCCACCAATTTGCCAGCGTACATCACGGCCAGCCGGTCGGCCAGTTCTGCTTCGATGCCCAGGTTATGGGAGATCAGGATCAGCGTCATGTGGTAGGTTTGTTTGAGATCTTTGAGTAAGTCCAGGATTTGGGCTTCGACGATGACGTCCAACGAAGTGGTCGGTTCGTCGGCGATCACCAGTTCCGAGTTTAAGATCAGGGCCAGGCCGATCATCACCCGCTGGCGCATTCCCCCCGAAAGCTGGTGAGGGTAATCGTTCAGCCGCTCGCGCTGGATGCCCAGGTGGTCGAACATCACGCCAGCCCGTTCCAGGGCTTCGGCCTTGCTGACCTTTTCGTGAGCGCGGATCGTCTCGATAAAATGCTGGTCAATGCGCTGCAAGGGATTGAGAGAGGTCATGGGGTCCTGGAAGATCATCGAGATCCGCTTGCCCCGGATGTGGGCCATCTCGTGTTCGTCCTTGGCTAGCAGATCTTCACCATCGAAGATGATCTGGCCGCCGACGATCTTACCCGGCTCGGATACCAGTCGCAGGACGGCGCGCCCCAACGTGGACTTGCCACAAGCCGACTCGCCCACTAACCCCAGCGTTTCCCCTTCGTACACGAACAGGTCCACATGATCCACACCCTTGACCGTCCCGGTGCGCACGTTGTAGTGAACCTGCAAGTCCTTGATTTCAAGTAAGATTGGTTTTTCGGTCATATCGTCTTTGAGTGTTTATAAATGTTCGCGTGGGCCAGACAGCGGTCGTACATTATCACTACGTGCTTTTAGTTCTCCGCCAGTCTCGGGTTCAAAATCTCATTTAACCCCTCGCCCAACATGCTGAACCCCAAGGTCAGCAAAGCGATCATCATGCCCGGGTAGGTAATGATCCACCAATAACCGCTGGGCACAAAACGTTTGCCTGACGAAAGGTCAAACCCCCAGTCGGGGGTGGGTGGCGGTAACCCCAGTCCCAGAAAGCTCAACCCGGCCTCGGTCAGGATCGAGTCGGCCACGTTCACCGAAAAGATGACGACGATCGAAGGGATGACGTTGGGAAAGACGTACACCCACAGGATAGTGAAAGCTCTGGCTCCCAGGCTGCGGGCTGCTTCGACGTATAGCTCTTCTTTGACAGACAGCACTTTGCCCCGCACCAGGCGAAAGTAGACGGGGATGTAGATGACCGCAATGGCGATGGCGATGTTCAACATGCCCGGCCCCAGCAAGGCGGCCATGGCGATAGCCAGGATCAGGCCAGGGAAGGAGTAGATGCTGTCCATGATTAAGGAGAGCACCCGGTCGAATAGACCGCCGACAAAGCCTGACAACAAACCCAGGGGGATGCCCACTCCCGCCGAGATCAAAGCCGCCAGGATGGCAATGCCCAGGACTGTCCGCGCGCCGTGGATGATGCGGCTAAGCACGTCGCGGCCATAGTTATCGGTGCCCAGGACAAAGCTGTCGCCAAAGGGCTGGCCCACTGTCTTGATGGCAATGTTACGGTCCCGTACCTGCTTCTTTAACTTGGGGTCCTTGGCATTCGCTACCAAGGCGTCAATCTCACCCTCCCCCAGGCCCTCCACTGCCTTGCGAATGGAACTGTACTCCTTGTAGCCGATCCCCCGCTTGTCCAGCTCCCTCGCGGCCTGCGAGTTGACGACGACGCCAACGACGTGACTGGAGAGGTCGTCCATGCCCTGGATCGCATCGTTCCCTGCCAGCACGATGATTGACTGTCGAGCGCCGGGCCGGTTGAAAGGCGCGCCCACAAACTTGATAGGATCGTAGGGAGCCAGTTTGTCGGCAAAAAGGGTCATCAAGATAATGACCACCAGTAACACGCCACCAAAGATGGTGATCCACCACTCGGCCCCGTGCCACTTGGCATTGGTGAGAAACCAACGAACCGGGCTAAAACGACGTTCAGGAATTGCTGTTGTGGTTGCGGATTCGTTCATAGATTTATCACCAGTTCGGTCATCCGGCCTCCGGGATTAGAGATTCGGGGACTCGACCTGCATCCCGAATTACTGAATCGCCGAACCTAGTATCTGATCCTGGGGTCAATCCAGGCGTAGATAATGTCCACCATGAGACTCACGGCTGCTACGAGGACGGCGAAAAGAACCACCGAGCCCTGGATCGAGTTGAAGTCGCGGTAGCCGATGCGCTCCCACATAAAAAGGCCCATGCCCGGCCAGGAGAAAGTCGTCTCGGTGAGCACGGCCCCGGCCAGGAGCGCGGCGAATTGCAGGCCCATCATCGTCAGGATGGGGATAAAAGCGTTTTTGAGGGCGTGCTGGTAGACGACGACCCGTTCCTGAATCCCCCGTGCCCGGGCGGCGGTGATATAGTCCTCCCGCAGCACGTCAAGCATGTTCGAGCGGGTCAAGCGGGTGAACACGCCGGACATGTACAGGCCCAGGGTAAAGGCCGGCAGGAGTATGTAGCGGATCGCGCTGCCCAGCGATTTCCAATTGCCGGTCAGGATGCTGTCCACGAAAAAGAGGCCGGTGATGTGTTTGGGAGCCATCCCCGTGCCGATGCGTCCCGAGATGGGCAGCGGCAGAAAATTGCCAAAGATCGGACGGAGGAACTGGTGGGCAAACCGGGACGTTTCATACCAATCCCCCAGGTACACCCCCAGGATCAACTGGAACATGAGGCCCAACCAGAAGACGGGCACGGCCCAGATGACGATACTAAAGATGCGAAAAATGTAATCGGCCACGCTGCGCCGCTTGTGGGCAGCGTAAGCCCCGGTGGACACGCCGATGAGCATCGTGATAATCAGGGAGGCGATGGCCAGTTCCAGGGTGGCCGGGAACTTAAGTTTCAGGTCATCAATGACGGGACGGCCCCGGGTGGGAGCCAATGACACCCCCAGGTCCAGATGGATCAGGCTCCACAGATAATTGAAGTATTGACTGTCGAAGGGTTTGATGGTAATCGCAAACTGGTCGGCTGGCGCCCAGCCCTCCATACCGCCGGCCGGCACGCTGAGTTTGATCCAGGGAAGGTTTTCATAGCGATTCAGGCCATTGTCGGTACCGATCCAGGGAACTCCCGATTTATCTCGCCGGATCGCGTTCACGTGATCATCGGTAAGACCGCACCCCGCAGAGGTGAAGCTGGTCCAGTTCTGACCGTCATAGTGGCTGGCACCTCCATCGGTGCCGACCCACAGGTCGGCCTTATCGCCCCAAATGGCGTTGATGTGATTGTCAGGCAGACCATTCGCCGTCGTAAAGGTCGTCCACTCAGTGCCATCGTAACGGCTCAGCCCATTGTCCGTGCCAACCCAAAGGGTGCCATGACCATCTCCCCAAATTGCGTTGACGTGATCGTCGGCCAGGCCATCGGCGGTAGTGATGGTATGCCAAACCTGGCCATCGTAGCGGCTCAGTCCCTTATCCGTGCCAAACCAAAAGGTCTTCTTCCCATCTCCCCAGATCGCCCCCACATAGTCGCCGGCCAAGCCGTCGGCCGAGGTGACAGTCGTCCAGGTTTTACCGTCGTAGTGAGCCGCGCCACGATCGGTGCCGACCCACACTGACCTGGAGCCTTTGCCCCAAATGGCCAGCACGCGGTTACTGGGTAAGCCATCGCTCGTCGTAAAGGTCGTCCACTTGTTGCTTCTCAAATGGAGGACGCCACCCCCATCGGTACCAAACCAGAGGTCGGCAGGCCGGCCGCTCCAGATAGTCAGGATATCCTGGCCAACCGTCGTCTTGAAGGTATCCCAGCCCGCGGAACTATAGCGGTTCACGCCGTTGTCCGTGCCGAACCAGAGCAAGCCCGAGGTTTCGCACCAGATGGCGTTTACGCGGTTGCCCGTCAAGCCACACTCTGAAGGATGAGCTGCGCACTCAGCGGCGGTGAAGCTGTCCCACGTCTCGCTGCCTGGCAGGACTTTCTCGTCGAGGATTGTCATCTCTGTGTTGACTTGCCTCATCCAGGCCATTTGGTCGGGGGACACCCACCCCTCGAAGTTCTCCGGGACGGCCACCTGGAGCCAATCTTTACCCGCTTCTCGTCGCCGGTTGCTGATCGCCAGAACGCTACCACCTTCGACGAGTAAGGCTTTGCTCCCCTTAGCCCCGGGCTTGGTTTGTAGGAACAGTTTATCGGGCAGCACGCGGGCGCTACTGCCCCTGAAGTTGAAAAACAGCGGCCGATCCAGTCCCAGGTTATGCTTGATCTGCTCTTTGTACTCCTGGGGCACTCCCGGTCGCAGCATCGCCTCGACCGGATCTCCGGGCATGATCCGCACCACGATGAATACCAACGTGACGAGGACGAATAGCATGGGGATAGTGAGCAAGATTCGGGTGATAATATAAACGCGTAAAGATTTCATAACCTAAGTGTTCCAGGAAGACCCTGCGTCTGAGACTCTTCGATTTTATACCCTTCGGGTTTCTGGTGGTCCCCCTGTAGGGTGTTGGTGACGTGTCCCGCCCGAACGTGAACGTTCGGGCTACGAGATGCAAGGCCCTCCGGGCCTCTGGAGCCCCCGAAGGGGGCTTTCCACCTCGTAGCCGGGCGGTTTAGCGCCCGGCGGAACGGACGAGGAGCACCAACACACAAGGGGAAAACTACCGGGTTTCTGAAAAACCCGAAGGG
>JAGGZG010000251.1 GCA_021162125.1 Anaerolineae bacterium | reverse complement strand
GGCACGTAGGGCGCTCTGGCGCTATCTGGCAGAACGAGAGGACGGCGAGAACCCCCAACGCACCGCTGTTTGTGACCAGAGCCAACAAGTAACACGGTATACACTTACGTCACTCTGCCATAGTCTCGGCCAGCGGGCAGGCGTACCTCACTGCTACCCCATCCGGTAGGATTATCATTTGAGGGAATTATACCATCTCGGTAGAATTTTACATGAAAGAATACGCTTTCTTGACTCTCTTTTGCGCTGAGTGTATAATGAGTGAGGGGGAGGGGACTGCCGCGACCGTTCAATGCGCT
Source organism: Anaerolineae bacterium (assembly GCA_021162125.1). Classification (GTDB taxonomy): domain Bacteria; phylum Chloroflexota; class Anaerolineae; order JACIWR01; family JACIWR01; genus JACIWR01. The sequence continues at coordinate 6,221 of JAGGZG010000251.1, read as the reverse complement.
GAGGCACGGACTGCGATGCAATTTCGGCTGCTGGGCGAGTGGGGAACTCCATACTTCGAACTCCCGGTGCGGGCGGAGGGCTACCTGCTGCTGGCGATACTGGTGATCCTTCTTCTGTGGGTGCTCATCCGCCGACGAAAGGAGTTCACCCGGCTCAGCGGTCGCCAGTGGTTGCTGTTCGTATCTCTCTTGTTGGCCGCTGTTGTGCTGAGCAATGTGTTGGACCTGCGCTTGCCCAGCCGGGGCCTGCCCACGGTGTTGGGCCAGGCGCGGGAACCCCGCGAGCGCGGCCTTCCCCTGTTGGCCAGCGTGCCCATTCTATTGGCGGCGACCTGGCTGGGTATGGGGCCGGCGACGATAGTGGCTTTCGCCAGCGGGTTGGTGCGCGGCGCTTTCGAGAGCTATCGCCTGCTGCAACCCTTCGAGGTGGCGATTTTCGGCCTGGCTGTCGCCTTTTTCATCCGCCAGGAGTATCGCGGACTGCTGGGATCCCTGTTGCGCCAACCACTGGTCGCGGCCTTGATGGCCACTTGTGTGAGCTGGGCTGTTCTTTTCGTCTCTTTCTTCGTCTATTACGTGCCTGGACCGACGTCCATTCTGGTGGCCTTGAACTACTGCTGGACGGTGCTGGCTGCCAGCATGCCGGCGAGCCTCGTCGAAGCAGCCCTGGCCGGCTTGTTACTACAGGCACTCTACTGGATCTTCCCCACGATGCGGGCGGTGCGCCAGGCCCACCGTGTGCCCCCCTACGGACGTAGCCTTAACCTGCGCTTCCTGTTCCTCTTCGTGCCCCTGGTGCTGGTTATCATCGCCACCCTCTTCTACGCAGTCACTGTCACTGCTGTAAAAGTTGCTGACCGTCAGGTACTGACCCAGGTGGTTCGTGACGCTCTCAACGGCTCCGAGCGCATCCCCCTCTTCTTCCAGAACGGCCAGGCATTGCTCACCGGTTTCGCCCAGGACGAGGACTTGCGCAGCGAGGATAGCCTGGTGCAGCAGGCGCGTTTGGAACGGGACATGCGCTCGGTGGCTTTCTTCGATCGCCTGATGTTGATTGACGCGGACATGTCGCTGCTCAGCAGCTACCCCTCTCTACCTCCCGAAGAAAAGGTGCTTTCGGAGGAAGAGAAGACACTGGCCCAGCGTACAATTCAGGTGGGTGCGCCCCAGGTGAGCCCTGTGCATTACTCCCCACGTGATGAACTGGTGCTCTCCTTCATCGTCCCGGTGGAAGGGCCTGAGCTGGGGGGGGCGCGCCGTGCTTTGCTGGGGCGTGTTGCGGTAGGACGAAACCCCACGTTGCAGGGTATTGTCCTGAGCTTGCAACGCACGATGGGGGCAGGTGAGGGCTTCATCGTAGACGAGGAAGGGCGGATCGTGGCCTACCCGTCGGGCAAGAACTTCCAGCCCCTCTCACGTTGGACGGTTGCCGATTCCCCCCGCCGGGTGTATCAGACCGAGCAGGGCCTGGCTTACGAGGACGTGAGTGGAGTCGGTACCCGCGAGATAGTGTACTACTTGCCCGTGGAGGGTCACTCCTGGTCCGTGATCATCCGTGTTCCCTATTCGGTTGTCCTGGCCCAGGCGACGGAGATCTCCACCCCGCTTCTGCTGATCCTGGTGATGGTGGCGTTGGTGAGCTTCGCTGCCATCCCGCTGCTTACCCACCGGCTGACCCATCCATTGCAAGACCTGGCGGCGGCTGCCGGACAGATCGCCAGCGGCCGGCTGGAAGTGCCGGTGCGGGTGAGCGGTGAGGATGAAGTGGGCCGGCTGGGCACAGTGTTCGAGCAGATGCGCATCCGTCTGCAAGAGCGGCTGGCCGAGCTCTCCCTGCTTCTGGAGGTGAGCCAGGCAGTGTCCCGCAGCCTGGACCTGGAGGTGTGCCTGTCGCCTATTTTGAAAGGGGCACTGCGGGGTACCTCGGCGAAGGCGGCGCGGATCGTGATCCTCTCGGATCGGCGGGAAGTGGAGAAGGCGGTGGCTCTGGGCCAGGGCGGCGCGGCGATGGCCCATTTCGATCAGGCGCTGGCGGCTGTGGCCCGTGCCGATTCCCCGTTTATCGCCAGTGATTTGACCCGCGCCCGGGGGACAGTGCCTGCTGCCGTGGTGCAGGCTGGCATTCATGCGGCCATCGGTCTACCGCTGCGCATTCAGGAGCGGACCACGGGTGTGATGTGGGTGGGCTACGCTGAACCACATCAATTCACCGAGGCGGAGCTGGGTTTTCTCTCGACGCTGGCCGGGCAAGCGGCAGTGGTGGCCGAGAACGCTCGCCTGTTCGAGGCCGCAGAGAGCGAGCGCCGTCGCCTGGCAGCCATCCTGTCCAGCACAGCGGACGCGATTATCGTCACCGACTCGCGGAACCGGATCGTGCTGATCAACCCCGCCGCCGAGCAAATCTACGGGATCGTGGGCAGCAGAGCGGTGGGTATGCCGCTAACCGAGGCCATCGCCGACGAACCGTTGCATGACCTTTTCGCCCGCGCGTTGAATGCGGAGGGAGGACTGGCCGAAGAGGTGCCCTCGCCAGACGGACGGGTGCTCTACGCCAGCGTGTCTCCCATCTCCGGCGCGGAAGGGCAGATCATTGGCCGGGTAGCAGTGATGCGGGATATCACCTATCTCAAAGAGCTGGACAACATGAAGTCCGAGTTCGTGGCTACAGTGTCGCACGACCTGCGTTCCCCGCTCACGTTTATGCGTGGCTACACGACGATGATCTCGATGGTCGGTCAGGTCACACCTAAGCAGGAAGAGTTCATCCGCAAAATCCTGGGCGGGATTGATCAGATGACGGCTCTGATCGACGACTTGCTGGACATCGGTAAGATTGAGGCCGGGATAGGGGTTGATATGGGGCCTTGCCGCTTGCAAGCCATCGTCCTCGTGGCGGTGGATAGCCTGCGTGCGCGGGCGGAGGCCAAAGGCCTGAGATTGGACCTTAATGTGCCGGACGATCTGCCACCGATGATCGGTGACGAGGTACTGTTGCGCCAGGCGGTGACCAACCTGGTGGACAATGCCATCAAGTACACGCCCGCGCCCGGCACGGTGGAAGTGGGGATAACGACTCAGGATGACTATCTGGTGATTTGGGTGAAAGACTCCGGGATCGGCATCGCCCCGGCGGACCAGCGGCGTCTGTTTGAGAAATTTTATCGGATTAAACGCCGCGATACTATCGCCATTAAAGGCACGGGATTGGGGCTGGCCATCGTCAAGTCCATCGTCGAGCGGCACCACGGCCGGGTGTGGGTGGAAAGCCAGCTCGGCAAGGGAAGTACCTTCTACATTGCCCTGCCCCAGGCCCAGCCGGAAAGCCCGGCCAAAGATAGAGCACAGGGAGAGACACCGTGAGTCTACAAATTGGGATCGTGGGCCTGCCTAACGTGGGGAAGTCCACCCTGTTCAATGCACTCACTCGCGCTGGTGTGCCCGTCGCCAGCTACCCCTTCACCACTATCGAACCTAACGTGGGGGTGGTGGCAGTGGAGGATCACCGCTTGCAAGACATTGCGGCCCTGGTACAGCCGGAACGAGTGGTGCCGACCACGGTGGAGTTCGTGGACATCGCCGGCCTGGTGAAAGGGGCGAGCCACGGTGAGGGCCTGGGCAACCAGTTCCTGGGTCACATCCGCAACGTGGACGCTATCGCCATGATCGTGCGTTGCTTTCGTGATCCAGAGGTGGCTCACGTGACGGCGGAATTGGACCCCATCGCCGACATCGAGGTAGTGGACCTGGAACTGATCCTGGCCGACCTGGCTACTGTCGAACGGCGGTTGGAGAAGGTGCGTTCGGAAGCCAAAGCTCGACCGCGAGAGGCTGCCCCAAAGTTAGAGCTTCTGGAGCGGTTGCGCCGGCGTTTGGAGCAGGGACAGCGAGCCTGGGGCGTGGCGGACACGGAGAAGACGGCCGCCTTTTTACGCGAGCTGAACCTGCTCACGGCAAAGCCTCGCCTGTTCGTGGTCAACGTGGACGAGGATGACTTGCCAGACGGCGGTGAGCTGGCGGCGGCGGTCATCGCCCGGGCCCAGGCTGAGGGCGCGGGCGTGGTGGTTCTCTGTGCGCAGTTAGAGGCGGAGCTGGCCGAGTGGCCTGCCGAAGATGCAGCGGCCTATCGTGCCGAGCTAGGGCTGACCATGCCGGGCACGCAGTCTCTGGTACAGGCAGGATACCGGCTCCTGGATCTGATCACCTTTTTCACCACCACCGGCGGGCGCGAGGTGCGGGCCTGGGCGGTGCGGCGAGGGACGACCGCGCCACAGGCGGCGGGCAAGGTGCACACCGACATGGAACGTGGCTTCATCCGCGCCGAGGTGGTGTCCTACGATACGGTGATGGCCGTTGGATCTTTTGCGGCGGTGCGGGAGCAGGGATTGCTGCGCCTGGAGGGACGGGATTACCAGGTGCAGGACGGTGACATCATCCATTTCCGATTTCACGTGTGAGTACGACCGTTAGACGTTAGAGTTCCGAAGTCTTCGAGACCTCGGAGCTCTGGGGTACGACAGGGTGCGACGCACTTTCCAGGTGCGTCGCACCTTGTTGCGAAGCCGACACCTACTACGATGGCGAGTGGGTGTTGCTGGGCGCTTCCCCGTGTTTCCGGTTGCCGAGCGCTGGCAACGGGTGTATAATAATCTCCAAAATCAAAGGACTCAATCATGGAAAACGCCGATCACAAACCACAGGCGACGCAACGCAGTCGGTGGGAACAGGTAGCGCTGGTAGTGGCCCTGGTCATCATTGCCGGGTTTATTCTGTCCCCGCCCTGGCACCCCCTGGATAAAGCTGATCTGATCGGCAGTGGTATCTGTCATCGCATTCCCAGCCACTCGTTTTTTATCGGTGGACGACAATTGCCGCTCTGCGCGCGTTGTACGGGCACGTACCTGGGCGCGTTGCTGGGCTTCACCACGATGTGGATGCTGAGGCGACAGCGGGCGGTGGGGATGCCTCCCCCCGCAGTTCTGATCGTCGCTGTGGGATTCATCGTGCTCATGGGGGTGGATGGCATCAATTCATACCTCAACTTCTTTCCCAATGCCCCTCACCTGTACACCCCTCGCAACTGGCTGCGATTGGCGACCGGCACGCTCAACGGGCTGGCGCTGAGCATGATCGTCCTGCCGGTGTTCAACTTCACCCTGTGGAAACGAGGCTCACCGGAGCGGGCCATTCGCGGATTTAAGGAACTGGGGATGATCCTGGTCGTGGCCACGATGATGGTGTACGTCGTCCAACGCCGGATAGCCATTCTGTTGTATCCGGTAGCCCTGCTGAGCACCTTGAGTGTGTTGATGACGCTTACCCTGGTGAATACCATGATCGTGCTGATCATCATCCGCCGCGAGGCAATGGCCGAGACCTGGCGAGATGCTGTTCTTCCCCTGGCCCTGGGCCTGGTGTGTGCCTTGATGGAGATCACTGTTCTGAATTTGTTTCGCTATTTGCTGACCGGCTCGTTGACCATGCCTCTCTGACCATTGCCATAGGATGCGAAGTCTGATATAATAAGATCGCCGGACGGGTCGTGCAGAATCCATGCGAATCTTCTTTCATAACGTTTCATAACGCGGCCTCCTGCCGCAACCAATCCAGGGGACGCGGATGAACGCTGATTTTTACATTTTTATCTGCGTCAATCTGCGTCCGAAAAATTCTGCGCATAACGCAAATCTTGTGGGGCAATTCTATAGCAATGCAAGGAGGGCAACATGGATATCGGAAAGGCATTCACGTACGTTTTCGAGGATGAGGACTGGGTAAAGAAAGTGCTCATCGGTGGCGTGATCAATCTCATTCCCATCGTGGGCTTTTTCTTTACCGCTGGCTACATGCTGGAAACCCTCAAGAACGTCATGGAGGGCCGCTCGCTTCCCCTGCCGGAGTGGGACGACTGGGGAGGTAAATTCATGAAAGGGCTGATGCTTTTCGTCATTGGCCTGATCTACAGCCTCCCGCTAATCATCATCATGTGTTGCCTGATGGTGGGAGTATCAGCTTTTGCCAGTCAGAACGAAGACGTGGCGAACGCGATGAGCTCTATCGTGATGCCATGCATGCAATGTGTGAACTTGCTCTACAGCATAGCCCTGATGGTCTTCCTGCCCGCCATCCTGGCCAAGTATGCCGAGACCGAGGAGCTTGGTGCGGCTTTTCGCTTCGGGGAGATATTCAACCTGGTTAAGGACAATATCGGTACTTACCTGCTC
>JAGGZG010000158.1 GCA_021162125.1 Anaerolineae bacterium | reverse complement strand
GGCGAGGCCGGCCGCGAGCTTTTGGGAGGGTTTTCCCCAAGCTGCTGGCTTAACTTGATGCCCATGGGGCGACCGGCCGGTCGCCCCTACAGGGTGCAAACTCGCCCCAAAAGTGAAATACACCCCTTGCGGAAGAGTCATTGCACAAAAGGCTCAATGATGGTATAATTTCATTGAGGTGTGAGAGCGTGTCTGAAAAATGCGAGGGTGAGACCTCAGAGGTCTGGAGGTACTGAATTTTCAAACAGGCTCTTAGCGATGTTGTACACGTGCTGTAACTGCTCAGGCTACTTCTGTTAGCGATTGAAATCGCCTCTAGAGGGCTTGCAGCCGAGCGTCCACCTGCGTGGACGTGCCTGTCCACGCAGGTGGACAGCCAGCTTTAGCTCCTCAGGCGCGGTTTCAACCGCTGGCTTGAGTAGTAACCACGTGCTTACCAATATGGGGCGCTTGGGAGCGAGGGGAAGATGTCCATCTTCTTCGATGCCGTCAATCTGCTGACTACCCCGCCCGGCGGACTGGTCTACCACCTGGTAGTCCTGTTCGCCATTGAGGCCATCCTGGGCATTGCTCTGGGCCAGTGGCAGCGCGACCGGCAGAACAAATTGGCATTTCGGTTGGCCGTGGCCGGGGGGCTGCTCTTCTTGAGCCGCCTGGTGCTGATGGGCATCGCCTTGCTAAGCTGGCAAGGGGTGATCACGAGTGTGGAGGTAGTGCCTCCCCTGGAAAGATGCCTGGACACCATCACCCTGATTATCCTGTGTTGGGCCTTTGTCCTCTCGGACGTCGGTAACGACTGGATACCTCGTCTCTTTCTGGCAGTGGGCCTGGTTGGTACCATCGCCGTTTACCTCGCTTTTGCCCTCCTGTGGTCCTCCGACCTGGCCGCAGACCCGACCCTGGCGTATAACGGCTACTGGCAGGACATCGTGTGGACTCTGGGCCAATTGGCCCTCCTCGGATTGGCGGGCATACTGCTCCTGTGGCGACGTACAGGTCAATGGGGACTCCTGTTGACCGCTTTCGGAGCGATGTCCCTGGGCCTTCTCCTGCATCTTTTTGTGCCCTATACCGTGTTGCCTACTAACCTGCTTTATACCGCCGGCTGGGTGCGCCCCGCGAATTTGATAGCCTTCCCGTTGTTGGCCATCGCCGTGTACCGCGACGTGGTACGTGGGCTGAGCCGCCGCACCCGGACGTTGGAGGACATCAGCCAGGAGTCGCTGACTCAGATCACTGGTCTGCTCTTCCTGCTGGAGACCAGCCAGCGTATGTCCTCCTCGCTGGATCTGCGCACGGTGGTGAACAACGCGGTGAGAGGTGTGGCCCGCGTCCTGAACAGCAACCTCTGTGGTCTGGCCATCCTGCCTGAGGGGCAGAGCGAGGTGTTGCAGCTGATCAGTGTGTACAGGGGCGGGCGTCAGGCCAAGCCGCAAGCCGGCGAGGTGCACTTTCCCATTGGAGACTACCCGGCCATTGACCACGCGATCAGACGCAGGAAACAGGTGATTATCGAGAACAGCGCTGATAGCCCTCAGGTGCGTGGCTTGTACACCCTGCTGGGCAGCGAGGCGACCGGTCCACTGCTGGTACAGCCGCTGCTGGGGGCCAAATCGCCGATGGGAGTGATCATCGTCGGCAACGCTGGCGGCCGACGCCCCTTTTCCGCCACCGACGGCAAGCTCTGCCAGGCCCTGGCCAAACAGATAGCTATTGCCCTGGAAAACGCACGGCTTTACTACAATATGGAGCACAAGGCCGAGCAACTGGCCCTGATGCTGCGTCAACAGGAGGCGGATGCCACCGCCCAGAGATCGGCACTGGAAGCGGAATTACAACAGGCCCAGGAGGACCTGGAATTATTCACGCAACGTCTGTACGAGTTGGAAAACAGGGCGCGCGAGAGCCAGACGCAGGTTGAGCAGTTGACCGCCCAGCTCCACGAGGAGCAGTCAACCCATCAACAAAAGCAAACCCTGTGGAAATCCGACTTGCAGCGCATTCGAGAGGAAGCGGCCCGTCTTACCACCCACTTGGTAGACCTCCAGCAGGAACACGCGGCCCTGAAAGAGAGATGCGAGCGGCTGCAGCGCGAGAAAGAGGCGTTGGAAGCTCAGCTCCAGGAGATGCAGGAGGCGATGAGTGCCGGGGTGCTGGCACTGCCGCCGCAGATCGGGGAGAGGGCGGGTCGCACCTTGCTGGAGAGTTTGCCTGGCGGAATCGTGGTGGCCGATGCGCAGGGAGAGATCGTGTTGATCAATGCGGCGGCGGAGGCAATGCTATCTCAGACGCGCGAGGCTGCGCTTGGCAGCCCGCTGGCTGAGCTCGTGCCGGTCGCGGAATGGCGTGAGGCAGTGACCACCGCGCAGAAGGGCTCCTCCTCTGGGGTGAACCTGCCCCTGGAGGGGCGAACAGTGCGTGCTTTTCTGTCGCCCATCCTGGCAGACGAAGGCTCGGTCAGTGGGCTGACGGCGCTGTTGATTGACGTCAGTTCCGAGGAGCAGCACCGTCAGGACAAGGAAGCTTTCATTGCTTCGCTGGCCCATGAACTGCGCACCCCGATGACTTCCATCATGGGCTACACCGACCTTTTGATGAGCGACGCGGTGGGTTTGGTTGGGGAGATGCAGCGTAACTTCTTGCAGCGGGTGAAGGCCAACGTCGAGCGCATGGAGGCTATGTTAAACAACCTGATCGGCGTCACGGCGATTGACACCGGCCAGTTGCAGGTCGAGGTGGAACCCGTGGACGTGCGACAGACCATCGGGGACGCCATCGCCGGGGCTCAGGCCCAGATCGAGGAGAAGAGTCTCTCTTTGAAGGTGGACCTGCCCGAGGATTTACCTACCCTCTACGCTGACCCCGAGTGTGTGTACCAGATCATGGTCAATCTGTTGTCCAATGCCTGTAAGGCATCGCCAGAAGGCGGAGAGATTCGTTTGAGCGTGCAGGTGCGCGATGAGGCCGAAGACGATCTGGACGTAGCTGCACCATTCCTTTTGGTCTCTGTCTCCGATTCGGGGAGCGGGATTGCGCCTGAGGATCTGCCACGGGTGTTTGACCGCTTCTACCGGGCGGACCATCCCCTGATTGCCGGTCTGGGGGAGACGGGCATCGGTCTGGCTGTGGTCAAAGCGATGGTCGAGGCCCACCAGGGGCGCGTGTGGGTGGAAAGCAAAGTAGGCGAGGGCAGCACGTTCAGCTTTGCCCTGCCGCTGACCCAGAGGGGGGCCACGTAGGAGGCCAGGGATGACGGACGCATCACAGCCAGGCGGGGGGGAGATCAAGGCGGGGATGAACAACCTGCGCCAGGTGGTCGCCAGCCTGACCATCGCCGGCGTGGTGGTGCTCACCCTCCTGGGCAGCGTGTTGCTCACCCTTCAGGACGTGTCTGGCCGGTTCACGCCCACGCCCGTCGCCTGGGCCACCAGCCCGCCTCCGGCCACGCAGCCGCCTACCCTGCCTCCGCCGGCCACCGCTACCGAAACGCTTTTCCCTCCCCCGGAGGCTACCTCCACTCCGCTTCCCCCGACGGAGACCCCGCGACCGGCTTTTACTCCCACGCAGGTCTGTCAGCCGCCAGCCTCGTGGCGCATTTACGTCGTCCGGCGGGGCGATACCCTGGTGGCCCTGGCCTGGCGCACCGGGACTACGGTGTCGGCCATTATGCAGGCTAACTGTCTGTCGAGTCAGTCCCTCTACGCTGGGCAGCGTCTCTACCTGCCGCCGGTCACGATCCTGCCCACACCCACGCCCACACCGTTCCCCTGCCTGGGGCCACCTCCTTCCTGGCAGATATACGTGGTACAGCGCGGGGATACCCTGTATTCACTGGCCCGCCGGTTCGGCACCACAATCACCGACGTTATCCAGGCGAATTGCCTGAAAAGCTACACCATATACGTTGGACAACGGCTTTACCTGCCGCCGCCACCACCCACGTTCACGCCCGCGGCGACCGGCACACCCACGCCAACTCCGTCGTTGACCATCACCATCCCTGTGACCATCACCCCGACGGCCACTGAGACCGGGACGCCGACGCCAACCACAGTTATCACTGGCACGCCGCCCACAGCGACGCCCACGGAAACCGCCACCGTGACGCCCACGGAAACCGCTACCGGGACTCCTGAGGGGACTATCACCGTCACTCCCACAGCAACGGAGACCGGGGAAGCACCAACGTCAACGCCGACCCCTACCGAAACGGCCACGCCGGGGACGGCCATCCCTCCTACTGAGACCCCCACTGCTACCCCGACTGTCACCGGGACGACATCGCCGGAGCCGACGGCTATCCCTACTTCCACGCCGACCCCGACACCGACTCCTACCGCGACCAAATCCACGAGTTAGTTGGTTAGCCTCAGTACGTAGTTAACAGTTCAGCGAAATTTTGCCTAAAACCGACAAGCTTGGACGTGCCACTGGCTCTTGCCCTCCGTTCGACGCATAGGGCACGCCGGCGTGTCTTCTCAAAAAGCAGCGGTCAATTCTTGCGGTCATCCCCTGGGCATGCTTCGTCGTGAGCGCCTGTCCTGGGCAAAGTCGGATGGCTCAGCCAAACGGCGCAGGGCCAGCCCCTGTCCCAAAGTGTGGAGAAGATGCGCGTCGTCGGCTTCGGGTTTTGGGGATAGGCCCTTCAGTGCATGGGTGACGCGCCTCATGATTGACCTGGAGAGGAGGTGATGCACGGGGAACGTTAAGGGAAGTTGGACGTCGTCAAGGATCGGGGTTACCTCATCGGTGGCTGCAACAACGCTCTGCCCGGGTTCGGTTTCCTGGAGCCGGATGGTACCTTTTCCGGCTTTGACGTGGACTTCTGCCGGGCTGTTGCCGCCGCCATCAGTCCCAAGGAAGAGCGCACCAGGCTGTTCCTGAGCCAGATCCTGACCCATTAACAGAGAATCTGTCATTCCCGAACACAAACTACCTAATTTGGAATGGGCGAATGGCACGAGTTTTCCCCGTCATGGCCGCTGGCGGCGCGGGTGGGTCCAG
>JAGGZG010000121.1 GCA_021162125.1 Anaerolineae bacterium | reverse complement strand
TTCGGAGGCATTATGTCCTCCTTCTCATGTCTTTCACAGGAATTGCGTGGGGGTCACTCAAAGTATTTGACCAGGCGCAGGCGGTTGCCCCTCATCGGGTCGGATTGGTAAGACACCTCATCCACCAGCCTCTTGATCAGAAAGATGCCATATCCCCCTTCCTGCAGCGCACTCAACGGTGGCGACGGGATGGAGTTGAAATCAAACCCTCTCCCATAGTCACTGATCTCGATTTCCAGACGCGAGCCACGGGACCGGAAGACGAACTTTACCTGCCCGTCAGCACGTCCACCGTAAGCGTGCACGATGATGTTGGTCACTGCCTCGTGCACTGCCAACTGAACGTCGTACGCTGCTCTCTCGTAGCCGCTCAGGCCCAGCGTCCACCGGCAGAATCCTCGCACACAGGCGCTGACCAACGGCAAGTACCGCAACTGACTGGGTATTGTCAATTCCACGCACTCTTCGTCCATCATGCACCTGTACCCCGGTTCCCCTGCGCACCTGTCACCTTGAGCACGATCACCGTCTGATCGTCCGCCTGTGGTGTGCTTTCGGCGAAAGTCTCCACCGCTGATAGCAACGCTGCGCGGATTTTCCCGGCGGAGCGTGAGGCGTTGGCGGCGATCACTTCTTGCAGCCGCTGGATACCGAACCTCTCACCCTGGCTGTTGGCCGCCTCGTTGAAACCATCGCTCATCACCACCAGAACGTCCCCCTCTTCCAGGTGGGTGGTGTGATCCTTGCTCATGATCTCCGGTAAGACACCCACGGGCGGCCCGTCTGCCTTCCAGAACTCGCACGTGCCAGTGGCATTGCGATAGAAAAGCACCGGAGCGTGGCCTGCGTTGGCATAGGTCAACTCCCGTGTCCTGGGATTGTAATACGCGAAGAAAATGGTAACGAACATCCCGACGCCGCTCAGGTCGTCGTAAATGTCGTTGTTAGCGTGTTCCAACACTCGACGAGGAGAGGAGTGGAGTGGCGCTGCGGCGCGCAGGAGTGTACGGCTGACCACCATGAACAGCGCGGCTGGCACCCCCTTGTTCGTCACGTCGCCCAGAGCCATGCCCAGCAGCCCATCGGCGTTGTACACGAAATCGAAGAAGTCCCCACCGACCTCGTTAGCCGGATGGCAGATAGCGGCTATGTCCAGCCCCTCGACGTGGGGTAGTGAGGAGGGCAACAATCCCATCTGAATAGATGCCGCGATCTCCAGCTCACGCTGCATCCGCTCCTGCACGACCATCTGCTCCTGCAGATGCGTGCGCTCGATGATCGCCCCGGCCTCCTCGGCCAGCGCTCCCACCAGCTTTTGATTGCCCGCAGTGAAGACTTCCGCTTTGTTGACCAGGCCAATGACGGCCACCACCTCGTCGCCCACTTTGATCGGGGTCAATGCCAGGCGCTCAATCTCCGGTGGCATGGTGGGCAGGACGTTGAGACACTCCTCTCGCGAATTGCACACCAGCGGCCGCCCCCGGTCCCGGATCATCTGAGCCAGCGTGATAATGGCGAGGTCTTTCTCCCCGTCCGGGCTGGCTGGCTCGCAAGCCAGTTTTTTCCACCCGTCCTCGTGCCGCAGGGCAATGAACCCCTGTTCCGCTCCGGTCAAGTGGACGGCCTCCTTCAGCAGCGAACTCAGCAGACCCTCCAGGTCCAGGCGGGAGCGTGCAGCCTGGGAGATGTTGTACATGGCCACCAACTGGTCGTAGGCTCCCATCAATTCGACGGTCATGCTTTCCAGCTCAACTTCGCGCTTCAGAATCTGAGCCAGAAGCTGTGCCTGGCTGGTGAGCTGTGGGCCAAAGCTGTTCGTCTGCCCCGCCCCCGGCAGTCCAATGACTCTCAACGAACCGTATGGGCCCACCGGTGCGCTTAGCTCCTCACCCGCACTCAGCCCATTGCCGAAAACCACGTGCCCATCAGCGTCCACCAAAGCAAATCCCTGCGCACCCACCATCCGCCAGCTCCGCGCCAACGTCTCCAGCAGTTGCCGATTACGAGAGACGAATTTACGCAACATCGTCCGCTCCCTGGAACTCACTCAGGGCTGCCATCTCGTTCTCGTGAATCTGGAAAGCCCAGTCCAGCCTGGTGAGTTCAAAAATCACCCGCACCCGCGAGCGCAGGCCGGCCAGTTTCAGGTCGCCCCCTGCCTGACGGCATTGTTTCAAGCCGGCGACCAGCGTCGCCAGCCCGGTGCTATCCACAAAGTCCACAGCGCTGAGGTCAACCACGAGTTTGGCCCGGCCTGCGGCCTGCAATTCGAGAAACTTCTCTTTTACGGTCGGTGCTGTGTAGGCGTCAAAACGGCCGGCCAACCTGACTATGGTGACCTCTTTGATCTCTTCTGTCGTGATGTCCATCGCCGTATCCTTCGCCATCCTCCACGCAACAGACCGGTGCGGGGTTAAGATTAGTAGTGTATGTAGTCCTTGCAACATTATAGCAGAAAAGTCCAGGGGGAAGAGTAAATCCGGCGTAAAAGCGCGTAAATTCATCGTAAAGGTCGCAGTCACCTGGGACACCGGGATGACGGAAGCTCCCTGCCTCCTCATTGGAGGCAGGGAGCCGTCCCTGACTGCCTGACTATTACATCAATCACATTGCTAGCGAAGCTTCGCCTCAAACCGCCGAGGCGAACTCACCGCGGAGGCGCCGAGAACGCTGAGGAAGAGAAACCGAAAACTCTGCGCTATCTGCGACTCGGTGGTAAGAAATCTTGTCTCATTTGGACAAGATGCGCCTTTATGAAGATGTCTGGTGGGAGTGTAGCGCCGGGCGGAGGCGGATTTCTCAACTGCTGATAATCTTTAGTTTCCGCTAAATGGTGTAGAACTCAGAAGGGCCAAACCACCATATATGGGGGGTATGCACTACGAATACCCAGTATGTAGGGGGCTGTTTCGAATTATTGAAAGTTAGGGTCTGCTCTCGGTGACCTTCAACTTTCAATAATTACTCGCCACACCATACATATAGGGGGTGGCTAACAAATACCCCCTATATGTGGGGGCAGGATACGAGTTCATAGCCCCTAACTTAGCGGAAAGTAAAGATAGGTAGTGGTTTCAGAAACTAATAAACGAATTGTGCTCGCCTTATTCGTTTATTCGCTCGATATTCGTTGTCAGAATTCACCACGGAGAAAACTCTTGGCACCCGACGTTGTGAT
>JAGGZG010000270.1 GCA_021162125.1 Anaerolineae bacterium | reverse complement strand
GTCATTATCCCCCCGATGCTGGATGCGCTCCGCGAGGGGATCCGTGCTGGCCGTGACGATCTGTGGAAAGCACTGTCGGCAATCCCTGGCATCTACGTCCCCCACCTGCCTGAGCACCAGCTGCCTGTCAAACGCCAATGGGAGCACGACCTGGACGCCCGGCCCACCATGACCGCTGTGTACACTCCCGATACCGAGTTCGGCGACAGGACGCTAATCGAGGTCTCACGTGGCTGCGGGCGGGGGTGTCGTTTCTGTCTGGCCGGATTCTGCTATCGCCCACCACGGGAGCGGAGCGTCGAGGCATTGCTGGCCCAGGCACGGATGGGACTGCGCTACCGGGAGGGCGTGGGGCTGGTGAGCGCGGCGGTGTCCGATTATTCGCGCATCGGCGAATTGGTGGCCGGCCTGCAGGGGATGGGAGCCGGTATCTCCGTCTCCTCGTTGCGGGTGGACCCGCTGCCCGAGGCGTTGTTGCAAGCCCTGGCCGAGAGCGGCATCCGCACACTGACCATCGCCCCGGAGGCGGGGTCACAACGGCTGCGCACCGTGATCAACAAAGGGGTGAGTGAAGACGACGTGTTACGCGCTGCCCACGCCGCCGCGCGTCATGGCTTTGCCCAACTCAAACTGTACTTCATGGTTGGCCTGCCGGGGGAGACGGACGACGACGTGCAGGCCATCACAGACCTGGCCCTGGCCGTGGGCAAGCCCTTCCGGCGGCAGGTCACGGTGAACCTGACGCCTTTCGTGCCCAAAGCACACACTCCGTTCCAGTGGGTGGCGATGGCCGACGTGACGACATTGCGAGCGCGTATTCGCCGCGTCCGGCAGACGTTGCAGCGGCGGGGTGTAGCTGTGCGAGCGGAAAGTCCGGCTTGGGCAGCGGTGCAGGGCGTGCTGGCCCGTGGGGACCGCCGCGTGGGAGCTGCGTTGCTGGCCCTGGAGCACCCGACACTCGCCGGCTGGCGGAAAGCGCTGGCGGCCACCGACCTGGACCCGGCAGCCTACCTGGGCGAGTGGTCACCGGACGAGGCCCTGCCCTGGCAGGTGGTGCACAGCGGGGTGGACGTGGCTTACCTGCGCCGTGAATGGGAACGGGCGCAAACGGGGCGTGAGACCGTGCCCTGCCAGCCCGACGGATGTCATCTATGCGGCGTGTGCGAGTGAAATATCGAACTCAGGGAAATCGGGAGGAACTATGAACGGACTCGAGGACATCGGGAAGATGCTGCTGGCCCTGGGAGGCGGAATACTGCTCCTCGGCGGGGTGCTGTGGCTGGCGGGTAAAGTGGGATTGGGCCATCTGCCAGGCGACATCATCATTCGCCGCGAGGGGTTTTCTTGCTACGTGCCCCTGGCTACAGGACTGGTGCTCAGCATCGTGCTCAGCGTGGTGCTGACCATCGTGGTCAACCTCATCGCCCGCTGGCTCAGCCGCTAAAGGTACAATGAAAACCACTGACTTCGATTACGAACTCCCACCTGAACTGATCGCCCAGACCCCTATCGAGCCGCGCGACGCCTCGCGCCTGCTGGTGGTGGACCGCGCGAGCGGCCAATTGGCCCACCGCATTTTCCGAGACATCGGCGAGTACCTGCGTCCGGGGGACTTGCTGGTCGCCAACGAGAGCCGGGTCATCCCCGCCCGCCTGCACGCCCGCAAAGTGCCTACCGGCGGCAAGGTGGAGCTGCTGCTGGTCGCCAAGCGGGACGAGCACACGTGGGAGGTGCTGGTCAAGGGGAGGAAACTCGTCCCCGGACACCGGCTGGCGATAGGCGATGGCGAACGGCGGGTGGTGGGTCAGGTGCTGGAAATCACCGCAGCGGGCGGGCGGCTGATCGCCTTTGAGCGGCCCATCGAACCCCTGCTGGACGAATTGGGCATCGTCCCCCTGCCGCCGTACATCCACACCCCGCTGACCAACGCCGAACGATACCAGACGGTCTACGCCCGGCGGGAGGGCTCGGTGGCCGCCCCGACCGCCGGGTTGCACTTCACCCCAGAATTGTTGCGCAGCCTGCAAGAAGCCGGGGTGCACCTGGCCTTCGTCACGCTGGACATCGGGCTGGACACCTTTCGGCCAGTAAAAGAAGAACGGGTCGAGGATCACGTCATCCACACCGAGCGTTGCGATCTCAGCCCCCAGGTCGCGCAGCAGATCAACCGGGCCAAACGAGAGGGGCGGCGAGTGATCGCCGTGGGCACGACGACGGTTCGCGTGTTGGAGACGGCAGCGGTTGAGTCTGGCGTCGTACGGCCATTTGCGGGCCCAACAAGTCTTTTTATCTACCCTGGCTTCCAGTTCCGCGTGGTGGACGCGCTGATCACCAACTTTCACCTGCCGCGCTCGACGTTGCTCATGCTGGTCTGCGCCTTCGCCGGGCGGGAATTGATTTTCAAGGCATATCGGGAGGCCGTCCGTGAACGCTATCGCTTTTACTCCTTCGGCGACGCGATGCTCATACTCTGACGGGTGGTCGGCGTGTGCCTTGCCTCACCGCTCATTTTGTGGTAAGATAGAATCACCTTTCAGACTTCCGTACCCCCAGACCTCCGAGATCTAACCCTCAAAAATCACGTGATTGTGGCCCAAGCCATAAATAGCCGGATTGGGAAAGGAGAACCGATCATGAAATGTCCAATCTGTGGCGACGAGACGCCAGATGGAAGTGAATTCTGTGGCACCT
>JAGGZG010000038.1 GCA_021162125.1 Anaerolineae bacterium | reverse complement strand
TAGTCTCCCCCTTGTGTGTTGGTGCTCCTCGTCCGCCCCGCCGGGCGCTAAACCGCCCGGCTACGAGGTGGGAAGCCCCCTCCGGGGGCTCCAGAGGCCCCGAGGGCCTTGCATCTCGTAGCCCGAACGTGAACGTTCGGGCGAGACACGTCACCAACACTCTACAGGGGGACCACCCAATCCTCTGGAGGTGAACATGTTTGATCAAAACAAATTGGCGGTTTTACGTGATCAGAGGGAGAAGTGGGCAAAGACCACGCTACAGAAAACCCTGAAGGCCCACCCGGAACGGCGGAAAACTTTCGTCACCACGTCCAGCGTGCCCATCGAGCGGCTGTATACTCCCCTCGACGTCGGCGATGTGGACTACGTGCGCGACCTGGGATTCCCCGGCGAGTATCCTTTCACGCGGGGAGTGCATGCCACCATGTACCGGGGGCGGCTGTGGACGATGCGCATGTTTGCCGGCTTTGGCACCGCCGAGGAGACTAATGCGCGCTACAAGTATCTGCTGGAGCACGGCGAGACCGGACTCTCCGTGGCTTTCGACATGCCGACTTTATACGGCTACGACACCGATGACCCGCTGGCGGCGGGCGAGTTCGGCAAGTGCGGGGTGGCGGTGAGCTCGCTGGCCGACATGGAGATTCTGTTCGACGGCCTGCCGGTGGACAAGATCACCACCTCGATGACCATCAACTCGCCGGCGGCAGTGATCTGGGCCATGTACATCGTCGCCGCCGAGAAGCGAGGCATCCCCATGGAGGTGCTGGGCGGGACCATCCAGAACGACATCCTCAAGGAGTACATCGCTCAGAAAGAGTACATCTTCCCGCCGGAGCCGTCCATGCGCCTGGTGGTGGACACTTTTGAGTTTGGCGCTAAGCATTTGCCCAAGTGGAACACCATCAGCATTTCCGGCTACCACATCCGCGAGGCGGGAGCCACGGCGGTGCAGGAGTTGGCCTTCACCCTGGCCGATGGGATGGAGTACGTGCGTTGGGGGATCGAGCGCGGGTTGGACGTGGACGCCTTTGCGCCCCGATTGTCCTTCTTTTTCAACTCGCACAACGACTTCTTCGAGGAGATCGCCAAGTTCCGCGCCGCGCGACGCATCTGGGCCCGCGAGATGCGCGAGACCTTCGGGGCGAAGAACCCGCGTTCGTGGTGGATGCGTTTCCACACCCAGACGGCAGGTTGTTCCCTGACCGCCCAGCAGCCGGAGAACAACATCGTGCGCACCGCGATTCAGGCGCTGGCGGCGGTGCTGGGTGGCACGCAGTCCCTGCACACCAATTCCATGGACGAAGCGCTGGCCCTGCCCAGTGAAAAGGCGGTGACCATCGCCCTGCGCACCCAGCAGATCATCGCCCACGAGAGTGGGGTGACCAACACGGTGGACCCCCTGGGGGGGAGCTTCTTCGTCGAGGCGCTGACCAATCGCACTGAGGCTGCGGTCTACGAGTACTTTCGCCGCATAGAGGCCCTGGGCGGGGTTATACCGGCCATCGAGAGGGGATTCTTCCAACGGGAGCTGGCCGAAAGCGCCTATCGCTACCAGCGGGAGATTGACCGCCACGAGCGGACCATCGTTGGGGTGAACGAGTACGTGCTGGACGAGCCGTTGGCTATCCCTCTCCTGCAGATGGATCCGGAGGGCGAGCGGCGACAGATTGCCCGCCTGCAGCGGGTGCGGGCCGAACGCGATAACCAGGCCGTCACTGAGCGACTGGCCGCGTTGGAGACTGCCGCGCGGGGCACCGAGAACCTGATGCCCTTCATCCTGGACGCCGTGCGCGCCTACGCCACTCTGGGCGAGATATGTGGGGTGTTCCGCAAGGTGTTCGGCGAGTACCGCGAGCCGGTCATCGTGTAAGTTGACGGCAGTGATCCGATGGTGTCCTGTGATCCGGGGTTCTCGCCAGCCGGTAGATGCCGTAGGCCAGCGGCAGGGTGAAAATGGCAACCACGGCTGTGGTGTGCACGCCTAAGGTGTTGCCCCAGTTCATGACCGGCACGTACCAGAACCAGACAAAATGATAGACCACGTAGGCCCAGGTACCACTGTAGGTGAACAGCGCGCTCTGGCAAATAGCATCTGGCTGAGAGAGCAACGCGGCCAGAGCGATCACCCAGATGATATACCAGGGCTGGAACCACAGGCAGATGAACAGCAGGAAGAACAGAGTGAGAGCGTAGCTGGTGCGGATCAGGCTCTCAACGCTACCGCGCAATTTCCACATCTGCCAGGCGTAGAACGTGGCGAAAACCACCGTAGCCAGGCTGGAGGCGATCAGTTTGGCGGATTCCTGGGGCAGGCGGAAGCGAAGTAGGAGCATAAGCAAGGTGGGGAAAGAACTGGTAAACATCCCGAGCCGCCGTCCCACTGTGATGATCTGCCTCCCTTCCCAGAACGGGAGGTAAAGCAGCACGGTCACTCCCACGGCCACCAGCCCGCCGGTGATCAGGAAAGTGATCCGCCGCCGCCAGTTCGGCAGGGCCCACAGCGCGGCCAGCACGAAAACGGGAATCAGAAAGGCCGAGGCCGCTTTAATCAACGCAGAGGCGACCACGGTGGCGATCATACCGTGATAGTGCCGGCGTTGGAACAGATACACTCCCAGCAGCACGAAAGCCATCATCACCACGTCGTTGTGGGCGTTGACCGCCGTCTCGAACAGGACGAGCGGGTTCCAGGCGAAGAGGAACGCCGCATCCAGCGCCCGGCCGGGACGCAACTCCCGCACGATGAGGTATATCAGCCCCACGTCCGCCAGGTAGAAGATCAGGGCCAGGGCCTTGAATGCCCACAGGTTGGCCAACAGATTGCCCGTCCCGGCCAGCAGGTTGATTCCGGCGGCGAGTAGCGTCCACAGCGGGCCGTAATACGAGGGGTGGCGGTAATAGGGGGCATAAGGGGCGAAGGGATCGCCGGGCAGGAAATCGGCGCCGGCATGGGTGTAGGGATTGACCCGGTAGTAAGCCAGGATGCGCCCGCCCAGCATGTAATCGAAGACGTCCCCCGCGCCGATGGGGTAGGTCAGGATCAGGATGACGAAGAAACCCACGGCGAATGCCAGCATCGTCATCCCCCAGCGGCGAGACGTCTGTCCTCGGATCAACTTGTACGCGGCGTAGTAGAGCAGGAACAGCACGAGGACGCTCAGGGCGAAGTTCAACGCGCCGGCGTGGGTGTGTTTCGTCAGCTTGCCCAGATCAATAAAGGGAATATCGTACAGGTGGACGAGGGGGAAGCGATAGGGGAACGCCCAGGCGTAAACCACAGCCGAGAGCACCCCCAGACCTATCAGCCACGCCAGATCATCGCGTCTGCCGGGGATAACTGTCGTCCCTGTTCCCGTGGAGGAAGATGGATGCGATGTGCTCACGACGTTCTCTCCAGCAATGAGTTGGCCAACCCGCGCAGGCTGGCCTGCGCCACGTTGTCTACGCCGGTGGCCTCCAGTTCTTCCAGGGCCAGGCGATGGTATTCCGCCTTCACCTCCACAGCGTATTCCCGCGCGCCAACGGCGGCCAGGATGTCCAACACCTCGGCGACGGCGCGATCATCAATCACCGGCTGGCTGTAAATCTCTTTCAGTCGCTGGCCGGCCTCGGCATGGTCGGCGACGCTCACCGCGTACACGAAAGGTAAAGTCTTCTTGCGCTGCCGGATGTCGCCGACGGCGGATTTGCCGGTCACCTCCTCCTGACCCCAGATGCCCAGGATGTCGTCCTGAATCTGGAAGGCCATTCCCAGGTTCTCGGCGAAGTGGCGATAATGGGCGATCAGCGCGCTATCGTCGCTGGCCACCATCGCGCCGAGCTGGCAGGAACAGGCCAACAGGGTGGCCGTCTTGTTGCGAATCATCCACAGATACTCGTCCAGGTTCACGTCCAGCCGCGTCTCGAAAGTCATGTCCAGATACTGGCCCTCGCACAGCATCAGGCAAGCTTCCACGAGCGTCCGCTGTGCGGCCAGGGCCCGTGTGGGGGGCACGCCCCGCTCCACCAGGTGGCTCAGGGCCAGGTATGCCTGGACAAAAAGCCCATCACCGACGTTGATCCCCTGTGGTATCCCCCACAGCTTCCACACCGTAGTGCGATGGCGGCGGGTTGGGCTGTCATCCTCGATGTCGTCGTGGACCAGCGAGAAGTTGTGGACGAGCTCCACGGCGGCTGCGGCCGGGAGAGCCTGGGAGAAATCCCCGCCCGCTGCTTCACAGGTGAGCAGGCAGAAGAGGGGGCGCAGACGCTTGCCTTTGTGGACCTCACAAGCGACGAAGTGTTCATCCACCCAGCCCAGGTGGTAGTGCATCATCCCGTAATAGGGAGCCAATAGTTCGTGCGGAGTCTCCAGAGCGGCTTTCAACTCCTCTTCAATGGCACGAAGGTAGCGAGCGAACGTTGTTTGGATATTCATAAGGCCTCCTGAGTAAAGAAGACGTCAGCGTCCATTGTAGCTTTAGTCAGCCGATTAACCCGATTGATCCGACGGAGCCAGTTGTTCTCGCATCCCCGTCGCTCCCATCCGCTTAATCGGCTACATCGGCTGACCAGTGTCAACACGTTCCAGGAAGGGGGTGTCTTTCAACTGGGCGGTTGTGGCCGCGCCGATGCAGAACATCGCCGTGCGCAGTTCTCTCTCGATGATCGTGATCTCCTCGCTCACCGCCTCGGCAGAGATGGTGGCTGGTCTCAAGAACGGGGCGGCGATGCCCACTACCGTCGCGCCCAGAGCCAGCGCCTTGGCCGCCTCCAGGCCGGTGCGGATGCCACCACTGGCGATGAGTGGCGTGTTCGGGGCGCCGCGCCGCGCGCGGAGCAGGGACGCGGCGGTGGGCAGTCCCCACTCGGCGAAGTGGGCGGCAATGCGCTGCACGTGGGGATCGGTGGTGCAGTGGGCCTCGACTGCACTCCAGCAAGTGCCACCCGCACCGGCCACGTCAATAACTGCCACCCCCGCTTCGGCCAATTGGCGGGCGACCCTCTCGGAAATTCCCCAGCCGACTTCTTTTACCACCACTGGCACGGGCAGCGCCCGGCAGACGGACTCGATCTTGTTCAGCAGACCACGGAAGTCTGTGTCTCCCCCGTCTTGCAGGGCTTCCTGCAAAGGGTTCAGGTGCAGGATTAGCGCGTCGGCGGTGATCATCTCCACCGCGCGCCGGCAGTGATCCACGCCGTAGCCGTGATTGAGCTGCACCGCGCCCAGATTGGCCAGCAGCAGGATGTCGGGGGCCACGTCGCGGACGCGGTAGGTGCTGGCGGTCTCGGGCTCCTCCAGCCCGGTCCGCTGCGAGCCGACGCCCATCGCCAGGCCGTGGGCCTGGGCCGCGCGCGCCAGGTTGCGGTTGATCATGGCCGCCTGTGGTGTGCCACCGGTCATCGAGGATATGAGCAGGGGCGCTCGCAGGCGTTTACCCAACAAGGAGGTGGACAGGTCAACCTGCTCCATGCTGATCTCCGGCAATGCCTGGTGAACGAAACGGTATCGTTCGAAGCCCGTGGTCACTCCGTGGAAGCGGACGTCCTCCTCCAATGTGACGCGCAGATGGTCCGCTTTTCGCTCGTTGTGCATGGTGGCCTCTCCTGATAGCAATCGCACGCAATTTGTGAGCACTCAGTTGAAACTAGGGGGCGTCGGAACGCCCCCGCAACTTTTATGAGCCGATGGTGTTAAAATGAGTGCAGCTTGAATATACCAACGCTGGCCGTTCTTGTCAAATGACGAACTTGCAGGGGCACTCAATTTTGTGGCATACCTCGCGCAAGTTCCTCAGTTGACATGCTGGGCTAACGCTGGTACAATAAGTGCCAAGATTTGCCATTCAACAAGAGGAGGTGAGCTCGTGGACGACGTATTCGAAAGAATCAAGAAGATTATCGTGGAGTTGCTGGGTGTGGACCCGGACAAGGTCACGATGGAAGCCAGTTTCCGGGATGACCTGGAGGCCGACTCGCTGGACCTGGTGGAGCTGATCATGGCCTTCGAGGAGGAGTTCGGCGGCGAAATCTCCGACGAAGACGCTAAGCAGATCACCACCGTCGGTGAGGCGGTGAAGTACATCCAGGAGAAAATGGGTTAGAGCACTGGAGCTCGAACAGCACTGTAACTATCTCGACACGAGGCCGTCACTGCCTAACCCGAGCAGGGACTGGCCTCGGTACGTGTATTCAAGGTGTCTTCATGCGGGGCACATCCCGGAAGAGGAGGAGGGGCGATGGTTCTGGTTGACCACGTCCGGTGCACTTACTGCGGGAGCTGCGTCAGTGTCTGCCCGATGGGGGCATTGGAGCTGGCCGAGACGCGGTTGATCGTGGATCAGTCCTGCGTGGATTGCGGGCTGTGTCTCAATGCTTGTCCTACGGGCGCGCTTTACGCCGGGCCGCTCCCGGGGGCTGAAACCGGAGGCCCGGGTTTGCCATTGCGACGGCACTATGACGTGATCGTGGTGGGTGCCGGCCCCGGCGGTTCCGTTGCGGCGTGGGAGGCCGCGCGGCGGGGCCTCTCCGTGCTTCTCTTGGAAAAGCGGCAGGAAATCGGTTCGCCGGTGCGCTGCGCGGAAGGAGTCGCGCATGAGCAACTGATCTCCTTCATCGCTCCAGACCCGCGTTGGATCTCGGCCACGGTCACACGCGCACAGTTCACCGTTGTCGGCGACGATGGTCTGACGCACACGACGGGCGGCGGGGGTGGCTTGGGCTACGTGCTGGAGCGGAGGGTCTTCGACCGAACTCTGGCGGAGGAGGCAGCCTCGGCCGGGGCCGAGGTGCGGGTCAAGACCGCAGCCACAGCCCTCGTTTTAGATGACGGCCTCGTGCGGGGCGTGCGAGTGCGGGGGCCTGGTGGCGAGACGGATGTCGAGTGCCAGGTGGTCATCGGGGCCGACGGGGTGGAAGCCCGCGTCGGAGCCTGGGCGGGCCTGGATACCACCCTACGCCAGCGAGACACCATGTCCTGCGCCCAGTTTCTCCTGGCGGGAATTGACGTTGATCCCGCCTGCACCTGCTACTACATCGGTATGAGCGTGGCTCCCGGCGGGTATGCCTGGGTCTTCCCCAAAGGGGATGGCCGGGCAAACGTCGGTTTGGGGGTGCAGGCGGACGTGGCCGAGCGTCCCGCCCTGGATTACCTGGTGCGCTTCGTTGAGAGCCAGCCCCACCTGGCGCAGGGCAGCCCCGTGACTCTGGTGACGGGAGGTGTGCCAGTTGCGCCGCCGCCCTCGCGAATGGTGACCGATGGGCTGATGCTCGTCGGGGACGCGGCCCGCCAGGTAGACCCCCTCACTGGTGGGGGCATCGTCAACGCGATGACCGCTGGTCGGCTCGCGGCGGAGGTGGCGGCGGAGTGCATCGCGGCCGGCGATGTCTCCGCGGCGGCGCTGAGCGCGTACGAGACGCGCTGGCTCGCTGGCTGGGGGCGCAGGCTGGCCCGCCGCTATCGGCTGAAGGAGCGGTTCCCGCCGCCCGCGCGGGCATCCCGCGAGTGCATGCGCGTGTTCACTGTTGCCGTTGGCGGCAAGTAAAGAAAGCCCGCGCTGCCCTTGCGCAACGGCGGATACCCTGCTGCGATGGTGCGCGCCCCTTTTTCTAACACATCTCTAACACTCCTCTATCATACTTCTAACGTTGCTCTAACGTCTTTCTAACACATCCTGTGGTAGAATGAGGTCGCCTTGTACAGAGAGCACCGCGCGAAAGTTGCAGAGGCGGTGCGCGAGGAGCAGTCGGCTGTAGCGTGGTAAACCAGCCGGGTTTTGACCTATGAGCATAAAATTATAATATTTCGAGGAGGTGATGGAGATGGCTCTGGCGCGATGGGATCCGTTCCGTGAGATGATAAGCTTGCGCGAGGCGATGGATCGCCTGTTCGAGGAAAGTTTTGTGCGACCGCCATTGGCCCCGCTGCGGACGGCGGGTACGTTGGCCGTGGATGTGCGGGAGACCGACGACGCTTTCATCATCAATGCCTCAGTACCTGGCCTCAAGCCGGAGGACTTGAATATCAACGTCGTCGGTGACACGGTGACAATCAGCGGCGAGATCAAAGAAGAGACCAAAGAGGAAGAGGCCAACTACATCTACCGCGAGCGTCGCTTTGGTTCGTTCACCCGGACGGTGACGCTGCCAACATCACTCAACCCAGACAAGGCTGAGGCCGTCATTGAGAACGGCGTGCTGACGCTGACGATCCCTAAGGCCGAGGCAGCTAAGCCAAAGGCCATCAAAGTCAAAACCAAGTAATCCGGCCTGGCGCACAGACGACTGCTCCTTGCCGGATTTTTCAGGGGCAGCGGAATCTACGCTGCCCCTACTTGTTAGTACTACAGCCGCGCTTAGAACACCCGCACCACATTGGCTCGTTGCGGATTGCCAAATCCGCGGTCTAGCCGCCGGACTTGGCAGTACAGCGGGAGCAAGAAGAGAGCGTATTTATTTAAGAGCATTCGTGGTAGAAATTTCGACCTGTGCAGTTAGATATGCTACCTGAGAACCCAGATCTCGGGACAGTAACGGATCAGGTTAAATTCCCAGAGTTTATCCCCAAATAAGATGTATTGATCCGTTGATGTCTTGGAATCCGCGTTCTTAATGGCACAGGTCGAGAAATTTGGGGATACTCGACGAAAGTATCGGGTAGCAAAACCGGCTATGGAATACAAAGATTATTATCAGATTCTCGGCGTCCCTCGCACGGCATCAACAAAGGACATCAAACGGGCATATCGCAAATTGGCTCGCCAATACCATCCCGACGTCAATCCGGGCGATAAGGCTGCCGAGGAAAAGTTCAAAGAGATTAACGAGGCATACGAAGTCCTTTCGGATCCGGAGAAGCGTAAAAAGTACGACGCCCTGGGCGCTGATTGGCAGCGCTGGCAGCAGGCAGGCGGCCGGTCGCAGGATTTCGACTGGTCTCAGTGGACGGCCGGACCCGGCGGACAGCGGGTATACGTCCACTACGGCTCGCCAGAGGACTTGGAGGACCTGTTTGGTGAGCAGAGTCCGTTCTCGGACTTTTTCACCAGTATCTTTGGCGGCGGAGTGTCCTCTCGGACCGCCAGGCGACCGGTGCCCCGGCGTGGCCGTGACGTGGAATACCCGGTCACCATCACTCTGGAAGAAGCGTATCACGGCACCAGGCGCTTACTCCAGATAGGTGACCGGCGCATCGAGGCCAAAATCCCGCCCGGTGTGCGGACCGGCTCGCGGGTGCGGTTGGCTGGCCAGGGCGAACCTGGCCGCGATGGAGGGGCGGCCGGTGATCTCTATCTCGTCATCCAGGTAGCTCCTCACCCCACGTTTGAGCGTGAGGGGGATGACCTGTACATCGAGATACCGGTGGATGTCTACACGGCGGTACTGGGTGGAGAGGTGCGTGTGCCGACGTTGGACGGGGCGGTGATGTTAAAGATACCTCCCCAGACGCAAGCTGGCAAGACTTTCCGGCTGTCGGGCAAAGGTATGCCGCGCCTGAACGATCCGCGCTCGCACGGCGACCTGTACGCTCGCGTCAAACTCGTGCTACCTGATAAAATGTCCGATAAAGAAATGCAGATGTTCCATGACCTGGCCCACATTCGCTCGTCTTAATCAAGATTTTATCCAGGTGCCCAGCGTGGGGATGCTCCCGCGCTGGAGTGGAGGACAAAACGTACAGGCTTGGCGAATCTAAACCAATCTAGATCGTAGGGAGGCGCTTGCGAATCATGGAGAGCAAAAGGTCTCGCGGGATTGTGTGGGGTTGCGTTCTGGTACTGGTTGCCCTGGTCGCGTGTCTGATTGGCGCAGGGCTGACATTGCAATTGAGTGGCGCAGGGCTGGCCGGTCTGAATCTGCCGGCCGCTGCTGTGACGAGCACGCCCGTGCCGACCGTGAGGCCGACACCGACTCCGGTCGTACCTGTGGCTCCGGCCAATGAGCTCGAAGCCCAGGTGGAGCACGTGTACGACCAGGTGGGATCGAGTGTGGTCAACATCACCAATCGTTTCATCACCTACGACTTTTTCCTGAACCCTGTCCCCCAGGAGGGCACCGGTTCCGGCTTTGTCTACGACGACAAAGGGCACATCGTCACGAACTATCACGTCGTGGAGAATGCCGAGGAGTTGCAAGTGACACTGGCCGATGGGACAGTGGTGCCCGCCAAGATCGTGGGCACCGATCCGTCTAACGACCTGGCGGTGATCAAAATAGACGTGCCGGCCGCCAAATTGCATCCCGTGCCGTTGGGTAATTCCGACGCGGTGCGAGTGGGGCAATTTGTCGTCGCCATCGGCAACCCGTTCGGGTTGGAACGGACGCTGACGACCGGAGTGGTCAGTTCCCTGGGGCGCGTTATCCGGAGTCCAGATGGTCGCTTCATCGGTGAGATCATCCAGACCGATGCGGCCATCAATCCCGGCAACTCCGGTGGACCGCTGCTCAACCTGAATGGCGAGGTGATCGGCGTGAACTCGGCGATCCTCAGCCCCAGCCGTGCTTCGGCGGGCATCGGGTTTGCCATTCCGGCTAACACGGTTAAGCGCGTCGTACCGGACTTGATCGCGAACGGCCATTATCCGCATCCCTGGCTGGGCGTGCAGTTACTGGACATCACCCCGGAGCGGGCGAAGATACTGCGCAAGGCAGGGATGACAGTGCCCGTCGAAGAGGGCATGTTGGTGATCGAGACAGTGCCCGGTAGTCCGGCCGACAAAGCTGGCGTGCGTGGCGGCACGCGCACGGTGCGCCTGGGCAATCTGTCACTCCCCATCGGGGGCGACATCATCACCGCCATCAACGGCGAGCCGGTGCACGACGTACGCGGGCTCACCGTCTACCTGGAGACGCAGACGAAAGTTGGCGATACCGTCACACTCACCATCATCCGCGATGGTCAGGAACAGACGGTGCAGGTCAAGCTTGGTGAAAGGCCCACGTCAGAGAAGTGAGTGATGACAGCAGTGCAAGCAGTACGACGACGAATCAGCGAGATTGCCCGGCAGACTGGTTTACCAGTCTCGATTGTGCGTTACTACGTCGAGGCCGGGTTGCTCGAAGCTGATCTGTGCGACGAGGACATCCAGGCCACGCTGCGGCGTGCCCGCCGGATCGCCCACGACCTGGGCGTGAACATGGCCGGGGTGGAGGTGATCCTGCGGCTGCGCCGCCAAGTGCTGGATTTACAGGCCAGGGTGGCGCAGCTAGAGGCCGAGTTAGCCGCGGAGCGCGCCTGTCGCCGGATGCGCTTGAGAGCGTTGCACGATGATCTGGTGGACGCGATGTGGCGGGAGATCGCGGAGGAGGGGCGCTGACTCCGCGTATCGGACATGGCCCTCGTCCCCTGGCCTCTCTCCCGCTCGTCCTTCGGCTTCCCCTCGCCTGCGCATGAGCGCGGGAGAGGGGAAGGGGCCGGGGTGAGGGGGAGTCACCAAAAAACGGGAAGGGAGATATGTTTCCATTACGGGATACCATTCGTGCGCGCGACGTGCCAATTGTCAACTGGCTGATTATTGCGGTCAACGTAGTAATCTTCCTGTTCGAGGCGTCGCTGGGGCCGCATCAACTGGAGACGTTCATCCAGTTGTTTGGTGCTGTGCCGCAGCGCTTCGCCGCCAACGTGGGATTGGATCAGGTTGCCACGTTGTTCACCTCCATGTTTCTGCATGGTGGCTGGGCACATCTGATCAGCAACATGTGGGCGCTGTACATCTTCGGCGACAACGTCGAGGATCGGATGGGGCATGGACGCTACCTGGTTTTCTATTTACTGTGCGGTGTGATAGCCGAACTGACTCATATTTTCATCACTCCGACCTCGCCCGTGCCCATGATCGGAGCCAGCGGTGCAATTTCCGGTGTACTCGGTGCGTACCTGGTGCTCTTTCCGCACTCGCGTGTTATCACGTTGGTGCCGCTTTTCTTCCTGCCCTGGTTTGTCGAGATACCGGCTGTGTTCTACCTGGGTTTCTGGTTCGTGTCGCAGTTGTTCAACGGACTGTTCGCCTTGACGACAACGGGGCCGGTGGGTACTTACGGCGGGGTAGCCTGGTGGGCACACGTGGGGGGCTTTGCCGCCGGACTGATTCTGGTGGGTATATTTGCCCGCCGCCGTGTACGGCGTTGGTATCCCGACGAGTACTGGCCGTGGTAGCGTTTCAGACGGTATACATTTCTGAAGGAGGCAGCAGCTATGTCTATCTTTGACCTATTCTGGCTTTTCTTTATTCTCTCATCGCTCCAGCCTCTTATCCGGCAGAAGATGCTGGAGACAGCTCGTGTGCGCACGTTGCACAAACTGGAGGAAAAGCGCAACAGCCGTGTTATCGCTCTGATCCACCGCCAGGAAACGCTCAGATTCCTGGGTTTTCCCCTGGCGCGCTACATTGACATTCAGGATTCCGAGGAGGTGCTGCGGGCCATTAAATTGACCGACCCACAGGTGCCAATTGACCTGATCCTGCACACACCGGGCGGGTTGGTACTGGCGGCGGAGCAGATCGCATACGCGCTTTGCAAGCATCCGGCCAAAGTGACGGTGTTCGTCCCCCATTACGCTATGTCGGGTGGGACGCTCATCGCCCTGGCTGCCGATGAGATTGTGATGGACGAGAACGCGGTATTGGGGCCGGTGGACCCGCAACTGGGCCAGTATCCGGCGGCCTCCATCATCAAAGCCGTCGAGCAGAAGGACATCAACAAGGTGGACGATGAGACACTGATCCTGGCCGACGTCTCGCGCAAGGCGATCAACCAGGTCAAACGCACAGTGACCGATATTCTGAGCCGCCGGATGGAGCGCGAGGAGGCTGAAAAGCTGGCTTCGACGCTGGCGACCGGTACGTGGACGCACGATTATCCGATTACCGTGCGCGAGGCAAAGGAACTGGGAATGCCCGTCACGACGGATATGCCGAAGGAAGTGTACGATCTGATGAATCTGTATCCGCAGACGGTGCAGCGCCGCCCATCGGTCGAATATATCCCGATCCCGTATCGGCCGCGCAATGGAGCCGATAGATCAGGGGGTAATTCTGGGTAGAGAAAGCTACTGAAGTGACCACTTACCCGCCCTCCCGCAGGTTCGAAACCTGCGGGAGGGTGAGAGGAATTTGAATTTGAGGAGGAAGGTGTATGGCTATAAACATCAATCGTTTTACCGAGAAATCACAAGAAGCACTGTTCGCCGCCCAGCAGATGGCGGAACAGTTGAATAATAGTCAGGTGGAGCCAGAACACCTGTTGGCCGCATTATTGCAGCAGGGTGATGGTGTGGTGCCCCAGGTGCTGGCCCGCGTGGGAGCCAATCCCCAGGCCATGCTCGCCCAGGTGGAGGACGAGCTCAACCGCCTGCCCAAAGTCACCGGGGCAACGGCGCAGGTGGGCATCTCACCGCGTCTGCGCCAGGTGTTGGTGCGCGCCCACGACGAGATCCAGCAGTTTCGCGACGAATACGTCAGCACCGAACACCTGTTGCTGGCCCTGCTCGATTACGCTGGCGGCGCGGTCGAGCGTATCCTGCGTCAGGCGGGTGTCACCCGCGACGCGCTGCTGCGCGCCCTGGTGGAAATTCGCGGCTCGCAGCGCGTCACCAGCCAGCACCCGGAGAGCACCTACGCTGCTCTGGAGAAATATGGCCGTGACCTGACACAATTGGCCCGCCAGGGTAAACTCGACCCGGTCATCGGCCGCGACGAGGAGATCCGCCGCGTGATCCAGATTCTCAGCCGGCGCACCAAAAACAACCCGGTGCTCATCGGCGACCCTGGCGTGGGCAAGACGGCCATCGTCGAGGGATTGGCCCAGCGCGTCGTGCGCGGCGACGTGCCGGAAGGGTTAAAGCAGAAACGGCTGGTGCAACTGGACATGGGCGCATTGATTGCCGGGGCCAAGTATCGCGGCGAGTTCGAGGAACGCCTGAAGGCCGTGCTTAAGGAGATTCAGGAATCTGGCGACGTTATCCTCTTTGTGGATGAGCTACATACCGTGGTTGGCGCGGGCGCGGCTGAGGGTGCGATGGACGCCGGCAACATGCTCAAACCTATGTTGGCCCGTGGCGAGCTGCACATGATCGGCGCGACCACGCTGGACGAGTACCGCAAGTACATAGAGAAGGACGCTGCCCTGGAACGCCGCTTCCAGCCGGTGTTCATCGGCGAGCCTTCGGTGGAGGAGACCATCTCCATTTTGCGTGGTCTGAAAGAGCGCTACGAGGTGCATCACGGCGTGCGCATCACCGACTCGGCGGTCATTGCCGCCGCCACCCTCTCGGATCGCTACATCTCCGACCGATTCCTGCCTGACAAGGCGATTGACCTGATTGATGAGGCGGCGGCCCGCTTGCGAATGGAGATTGACTCCAAGCCCACCGAGCTGGACGAGATTGACCGCCGGATCATGCAACTGGAGATCGAGCGCGAGGCGCTCAAGAAAGAGCGCGACGCGGCCAGTAAGGAGCGCTTGCAGAAGCTGGAAAAAGAACTGGCCGACCTGCGCGAGGAATCCAACCGGCTGCGCGCTCAGTGGCAGCGTGAGAAAGAGGCCATCCAGGGTCTGCGCCGTATCAAAGAGCAGATTGAGCAGGTGCGTATCCAGATCGAACAGGCCGAGCGCCAGGCCGACCTGGAGGCGGCTGCTCGTCTGCGCTACGGCACGCTGCGCGAGCTGGAACAGCAGTTGCAAGAGCAGGAAGCGAAGTTGAAAGAACTGGCTCAGGGGCAGCGTTTGCTCAAAGAGGAGGTGGACGCCGAGGACATCGCCGAGGTGGTGGCCAAGTGGACCGGTATCCCGGTCAGCAAGCTGCTCGAAGGCGAGATGGAGAAGCTGCTGCACATGGAGGAGCGCATCCATCAACGCCTGGTGGATCAGGAAGAGGCCGTGCGAGCGGTGGCCAACGCCGTGCGCCGCAGTCGAGCTGGACTGCAAGACCCCAACCGGCCCATCGGCACGTTCCTATTCCTGGGGCCGACGGGCGTGGGCAAGACCGAGTTGGCCCGCGCATTGGCCGAGTTCCTGTTCGACGACGAGCGGGCGATGGTGCGCATTGATATGAGCGAGTACCAGGAACGGCACACCGTCGCCCGGCTGATCGGTGCACCGCCAGGCTACGTGGGCTACGAAGAAGGCGGCCAGCTCACCGAGGCCGTCCGCCGCCGGCCCTACAGCGTCGTCCTCTTCGACGAGGTCGAGAAAGCGCATCCAGAGGTGTTCAACGTGTTCCTGCAAATCTTCGATGATGGCCGTCTGACCGACGGGCATGGCCGTACGGTGAACTTCAAGAACACGGTCATCATCATGACCAGCAACGTCGGCAGCCAGTGGATCAAAGAGCTCGGCCCGGAGGCGGCCCGTGATCGCGTGCTGGAGGAGCTTAACCGCCGGTTCCGGCCGGAGTTCCTCAACCGCGTTGACGAGATCCTGATCTTCCAGGCCCTGACCCGTGAGCACCTGGCCCAGATCGTGGAGATCCAGCTCCGGCACCTCCAGGCCCTGCTGGCCGACCGCAAGATGAAACTGGTGTTGACCGACGCGGCCAAGCAACGCCTGGCCGAGGAGGGCTATGACCCGGTCTACGGCGCGCGACCGCTCAAGCGCGTGATCCAGCGCCGCGTGCAAGACCCGCTGGCGATGAAGTTGCTGGCCGGGGAGTTCAAGGAGGGTGATACCGTCGTGGTGGACGTGAGCCCCAGTGGGGAATTCGTCTTCCGCCGCCAGGAGTAAGGTGTGTAAGGTGCGGCGCACTTCCCAAGTGCGTCGCACCTTGTCGCATCTCACGACTTGGGATTGCCAGATAGCGATTTTGACAAAATTCACCGAATTCGGTACAATGCAGCGGTAAGTGACCTCTTGAGCCCCTGCGATCAAACGCCGCGCCCCCTGACCTGCGGCCCGGTCAGGGGGCGCGCTCATAAGGCCGGTGTAGGGCCAGATCTCAACCCGGGAGGGACTATGCCGCCTACTCACGGTGTCACCGAGACCGAGGGGACTTTCATGCTTAGCTCCTCCGTCGTGGAGCTGGGCTTCTCCAAGAAAAATGGAGCGTTGAATTTGCTCCGCCCGGCCGGCGTGGCCGAGAACTGGGTTGCGCATGGTGTCCCCATCGCCACCGTGGACGCCCGCCTGGGCGTACATTGGCTGAGCACAGAGCGCACGGCGCACTTCGTCGCGCACGTCGTGGAGGGAACGACGGACGGCGTCAAGCTCACCGTTTCGACGGCCCTGGGCCCGCTGCGCTTGCACGACGTTTATACGGTCACCGGCCCGCTCGTTGTCCGCCGTATCATCGTGGAGAACGCGGGTGACACCGAGGTGCAGCTCAATGGCGTGCGCCTGATCGTGCCCTGGGCGCGTATCGGCGCGCCGGACGAGTGCCGCTTCGAGGCTCCGGGCACGGCGGTGCGGCCTCGCCTGCCGCTGACGATAGCTGCACGGGAGCGGCTTGACCGGCCCCACAGCGATGCTTTTGCCCCCGCCGCCCGGGCGCGATGGGGGTTGGCGATGGAGGATGCGCCCGATTGCACGCCGGGCCTGATGGCCGTGCACAACACCGTTCGCGGCGAGACCCTGTTGTGCTGGTATTCCAGCGAGGTCGAGGCCGGCTCGCCCCGTGTGGACGGGAACAATGTGGCGGTCAGCCTGATCCACGAGCCTATCCTGGCCGGCTGGCTGGCTCCGGGCCAGACGCTGATGGGCGGCACGCAGTTTATCCTGCTGTATCGGGGCTCCTGGGACGAGGCGCTGTCTGCTTTCCGTGACTATTATGAGCACATCGGTATCCTGCCCCCGCTTTATGGTCAACCCCCGGCCTGGGTGCATGAGGCAGCCATCTACGAGGTACACCCCGGACAGTTCGGCGGCTTTCGCGGTCTGGCCGAGGCCCTGCCGCGCCTGAGCGAGATGGGCGTCAACACCCTGTACCTGATGCCCATCTGGGTTTACGACAATCGCAACGGGCACGTTTGGGACGAGAACTGGACGGGCGGCGGCAGCCCCTACGCCATGCGTGACTTCGAGCAATTCGAGCCGACGTTGGGTACAGACGAGGATTTCCGCCATCTGGTGGACGAGGCCCACCGCCTGGGGATGCGCCTGCTGCTCGATTTTGTGCCGCAGGGCTGTGCCTGTGACGCCCGTTACGTGACCGAGCACCCGGAGTGGTTCTGCCGCGACGAGGCAGGTAACCTGGTCTCGTCCCACGGCTGGACTGATACCTACTCCTTTGACTGGGCCAATCCCGATTATCACAACTACATGCTGGATTGGAGCCTGCACCTGTTGCGCGAGTACGGCTTTGATGGCTATCGCGTGGACGCGCCGCACGGTAAGGAGCCCAACTGGGACCGGCGCATTCCCTACCACGCCAGCGCCACCAACCTGGGCGTGCTGCGCCTGCTGGGGCGACTGCAAGTGGGTGTCAAGGAGATAAACCCGCAGGCCGTGCTGTTCTGCGAGCTGTTTGGCCCGGTCTTCGTCAAATCGCACGACATGGCCTATGACTATCTGCCTTGTGTGCAGACTTACCAGCTCTTGCACCAGAAGCTCACCCCCTGGGAGTGGAGTGAGTGGGTGCGCGACCATCGTGCCGCGCTGCCGGTGGATGCCGTGCGCGTGTGCTTCGTCGAAACGCACGACACGCGGGGTTTCCATCCGCCAGCTTACGGCTGGCGCGGCTCGCGACTCAGCCGGGCGGGATTCGCCGCCCTGGTACTGGCTGGCTTTGTGCCCATGATCTGGAGCGGGCAGGAGCAGGGACAGGAGGCTTTTTACCGTGACCTGCTGCGGGCGCGGCACGGG
Organism: Anaerolineae bacterium; assembly: GCA_021162125.1. Taxonomy (GTDB): domain Bacteria; phylum Chloroflexota; class Anaerolineae; order JACIWR01; family JACIWR01; genus JACIWR01. The sequence goes on along the minus strand of JAGGZG010000038.1, from coordinate 3,721 downwards.
TCGGCGGCGCTGCTGCGGGGAGAGACGTTGTACAACGCTGTGAGCTGTACCAACGAGTGGGTGCTCAACATCGTTCGCCGCCACGGTGACGAGGTGGTGTGGGGTGTGATCAGCCTCTGGCCGGAGAAATCCACCCACACCTTTAGTCTGCCGGTGGCCAAGCTGGGGCTGAGTACGCAGACGCGCTACCGTCTGCACGATTTGATCAGCGGGCGCGATTGGGACGAATACGGTAAGACGGCGTGGACGGGTGGGGAACTCCGGAATTGCGCCCTCACCCCGCAGCCGTTCCAACCCTATTTCTTCGCCGTACGGGAGGAGTAGGTCTGAGTCTTCAAAGGAGAGGACGTGTGATGCAAACAGTGGACTGGATTCTATGTAACGGGATTGTGGTCGCGATGGACGATGAGCGGACGGTGATCCCCGATGGTGGGGTCGCCGTGCGGGGGAGTGACATCGTCGCTGTGGGGCCGGCGGATGAGATCACGGCGAACTATCAGGCCGCCGAGGTGCTGGATTGCAGTGGCTGTGTGATTATGCCCGGTCTGATCAACGCGCACACTCACGTGCCGATGAGCCTGCTCCGTGGCCTGGCCGACGATTTGCGGCTGGACGTGTGGCTGCACGGGTACATGCTGCCCGTGGAGAAGGAGTTCGTGAACGAGGAGTTCTGTCGCTTGGGCACCATGCTTTCCTGCGCGGAGATGATCCGTTCCGGCGTGACCTGCTTTGCCGACATGTACTACTTCGAGGATGAGGTAGCCCGCGCTGCCGCCGAGGTCGGGATGCGGGCCATCTGCGGTGAGACCATCATGAAAGTGCCCACCCCGGACGCGACAAATTACGACGAGAGCCTGGCTTATTGCCAGACCTTCGTCGAACGCTGGCAGGGGCACGAGTTGATCATGGCCGCGCCCGCGCCACATAGCATTTACATGTGCACGGCGGAAATTTTGCACGAGGCGGCTCGCCTGGCGCAAGACTACGGAGTGCCGTTGCTCATTCACCTTTCGGAGACAGCCGGCGAGGTGGAGAATTCGTTGCAGGAACACGGGCGCACACCGGTGGAATACGCGGCGGACGAGGGGGTATTCGCCGCGCAGACTGTGGCCGCGCACTGTGTGCACGTTAACGAGTCTGAGATGGCGCTTCTGGCCAGCAGTGGGGTGGGGGTGGTGCACAATCCAACCAGCAACCTCAAACTGGGCAGTGGGGTGGCAAACGTGGCTGGGATGATGGCCGCCGGGGTGCGCGTTGGATTGGGCACAGACGGCCCGGCCAGCAACAACGATCAGGACATGTTTGAGGAGATGCGGCTGGCGGCTCTCTTGCCCAAAGGGGTGACCGGTGATCCGGTCGTCATGCCCGCCGAGGCAGCAGTGGCCTTGGCTACCATCGAGGGAGCACGGGCGTTGCACATCGCTCACCTCACCGGCTCGCTGGAGGTGGGTAAGCGGGCGGACGTCGCCGTGGTGGACCTGGGGGAGTTACACAACGCGCCCAGGTTCGACATTTCGGCCAGGAACGTGTACTCCCAGCTCGTGTACGCGGCCAAAAGTTACGACGTGCGCCACGTGATGGTCAACGGGCGAATATTGATGCGCGACCGCCGGTTGCTTACCGTGGACGAGAAGGTGGTCATGGCTGAGGCCCAGCGCATCGCTGCGCAGATCAACGCTTTCCTCACCGCGCGGGAACGCAATTTGTTGGATAAGCTGGTGACCATCGGCGGCCTGGAATGGCGTGAGACCTTCGAGGTGCAGGTCAAAGTGCGGGTTCGTGACCTGGATGCCCTGGAGCAGCGGCTCGTCGCCCATCCCGATGTGGTTATCCAGCGGCATACCGTCCGCAATCAGTACGACACCTACTTCCTCTTCGCTGATCCTGACATGGGGCGTATCCGCTACCGCGAGGACGAGATTATGCGCGAAGGTGAAGTGCCGCACGCTATCTACACTCTGACCCTCACCGGCCCCACCCACGAGCACGAGTACGATGATTCCGTTGTGCTCACCCGCTCGCGGTTCACTGCCACCGCTGACCGCAGTCTGCGCTTCTACCGGGAGTATTTCCAGCCCGACGCCGTGAAGGAGATTGCCAAGCACCGGCGGCGGTACCGCATTCAGTACAAGGGGGTGGATTTCGCCGTCAACCTGGACGAGATACTGGAATCGGGTGATGGCGATTCCTTCCTGGAGATCAAGAGCCGCACCTGGTCACAGGCGGATGCTGAGCGCAAGGCGGGGCTCATCGGTGAGCTGTTGGATCTGTTGCACGTGGACCGTGGCGGCATTGTCAAACGGGAATACGTGGACATGGCGTGAGGAAATGGCCAAATCCCAATGATTCGATGATCAAATCGCTGCCTCGTTCGTTACTGTAGCGGCGGCCCTCGTGGCCGCCGTTTTCAGTGAGTCCCCTCGCTCCCAACCTTAAAATTTCTCTCCAGGTCTTGACAGGGGAGGAAAGGTATGGTATACTGGAAGCGCTTCCAAATCCTCGTAAGGGAGATGTTTATGGGGGTGACCATCTACGACGTGGCTAAACTAGCTGGCGTGGGCATCGGCACGGTGTCTCGGGTGCTCAACAACAGCCCACAGGTCAGCGAAGCCACGCGGCAGAAGGTGCTGGCTGCCATTGAAGAGCTGAACTATCACCCCAGCCCCATTGCCAAACGCCTTTCTTTGCGCAGGACGTTCACCATCGGAGTCATCACTCCTTTCTTCACTCGCCCGGCCTTCATTGGACGGCTGCGGGGAGTGGAAGCGGCTCTCACCGAAAGCGAGTACGATCTCGTCCTCTACAACGTGGAAACCACTGACAAGCGCGACGCTTGCTTTCGCGAGTTGCCCATCAGCCAGCGGTTTGACGGCTTGCTGCTCATCGCCCTGCCCCCCACCGACGAGGATGTGGCCCACTTCCGCCAGGCCGGCATACCGGTCGTCCTGGTTGACGCCTATCACCCGGCTCTGAGCCACGTGGTGATAGACGACGTAAAAGGGGGCTACGTGGCTACCAAACACCTCATCGAACTTGGCCATGCCCGTATCGCCTACATCAGCGACCCCTTGGAAAGTCCTTTTCGCTTTACCTCCAGCCTCCACCGTTATCAGGGTTACCGGCAGGCTCTGGACGAGGCCGGGATACCGTTTCGAGCGGAGTATCACTGTTGGGCCGAGCACGGCGAGGAACAAGCCCGCGACATGGCCCGTCGCTTGTTGGACCTGGACGAGCCGCCCACGGCCATCTTCGCCGCCAGCGATACACAGGCCATCGGCGCCATGGAAGCCATCCGCGAGCGGGGATTGCGCATCCCCCAGGACGTGGCTCTGGTGGGTTACGACGACATCGAGGTCAGCCGCTATCTGGGCTTGACCACCGTTCGCCAGCCGTTTTTCGAGTCCGGCGTCAAAGGGGTGGAGGTGCTTTTGCAGGCCATTGACCATTCCCCCGACGAGCCGCTTCGCATCGAGTTGCCCATAGAATTGATTCGCCGTCGCTCTACATTAGGGGATGCCGTCCCGCCGGAGCATCGCTGAGCGACTGTTTTCATAGCCTCTCAGCGGAGGCGTTACCTCTTCCAGAAAAGAGAAAAAGGTTACTACTCAGGCCAGCGGTTGAAACCGCGCCTGAGGAGCTAAAGCTGGCTGTCCACCTGCGTGGACAGGCGCGCCCACGCAGGTGGACGCTCGGCTGCAAGCCCTCTAGAGGCGATTTCAAT
>JAGGZG010000379.1 GCA_021162125.1 Anaerolineae bacterium | reverse complement strand
GCAACGCTCGGCGTAGCATCCCGACCTCCTCCGAGCGGAGGATTATCGTTAAAACAAAGTAAACCCCGGCTCCCAGGATGATCCCGCCTATCCCCTGGATCAGGGAGCCGCGATCCCCGGCCAGTCGCACGAAACCCCACACTGCCATACCCATCGCCGCTGCCGCCGTCCCGACGCGCACCAGCGACGCGGTTATCCGCCGACCCTCCAGACCGTGCAACCGCCCGCGAAGAATGATCAGCAGCCCGATCATCTCCAGTGTAGTGGCGATGGAATTGGCCAGGGCCAGCCCGCCGTGGGCCAGGGGGCGGATCAGGACCAGGCTGAGGAGTACGTTCAGGCCCATCGCTGCGCCGCCGATCAACACCGGCGTTCGCGTATCGTGCAGGGCGTAGAAGGCGCGGGTGACGATTTCCACGGCGGAGTGGGCTACCAGCCCCAGCACGTAGAATTGCAAGGCCCAGGCCACGGCTGCGGTGGAACTGGCCTTGAACGCCCCACGTTGGAACAGCAGTTGGATCACCGGAGCGCGCAGGAGGTACAGGCCCACGCTGGCCGGGATGGTTAGGTAGAGGATGGTGCGCAGCGTGGCCGAGAGCGTGCTACGCATCTCTGCTACCTCGTCGCGGGCGAACTGGGCCGCGAAGGTGGGAAAAGCCACGGTAGCGATGGCCTGGGCGAAGATGCCCTGGGGCAGGAGCATGAGCAGGAAAGCGTAATTCAACGCCGACAGGCTGCCTGCGGGTAGCTCCGAGGCCAGAATGGTGTTCACCAGAAAGTTAAGCTGGACGATGGCCAGACCCAACGTGCGCGGTAGCATCAGGCGGCCCACTTCGTGCACGCCCGGATGCCGCAGGCCGAGCATCGGAAAATACCGCGTCCCCACGCGCAACAGACCCGGCACCTGGATGAGCAGGTGCAGGCCGGCGCCGATCACCACTCCGATGGCCAGCCCACGCACGCCCAGCCGGGGGGCCAGGAAGACCGCACCGCCGATGATGGACAGGTTGTACATACTGGGGGCCAGGGCCGGCAGCAGGAAGTGCTGGTGCGAGTTCAGAATGCCCATCACGATCCCGCTTACACCGAACACCACCGGAGAGATCAGCATCAGGCGCATCAGTTCAGCGGCGAGCGCTCGCTGGCCCGGCGGGAAGCCGGGGGCGATGAGGGCCACCACCTGCGGGGCCAGGAGTGCGGCGATCACGGCCAGACTGGTGAGAATAAGTAAGATCAGATTTACGACTGCGCTGGCCAGCCGCCAGGCTCCTTCCTCGTCGCCCCGGGCCAGGTAACTGGTGAACATCGGGATGAAGGCCGAGCCCAGCGCCCCGCCGGCCACGAGCTGGAACAGGATGTCCGGCAAGCGAAAGGCCGCCAGGTATGCGTCGTAGTCGGCGCTGGTGCCAAAGTAGCGGCTGATGATCATCTCCCGGCCCAGGCCCAGCGCCCGGCTGGCGACGAAGGCGACCATGACTACCCCCGCCGCGCGCGCGATCTGACGTTTGCCCGTGGTCATGTTGCTCCTTGCTTACTGGCTATTCGAGATCATCATTCGATAGTTGACCCATCGTCGCGCTTCGCGGAAGCCGACGCGCTCGTACAGGCGCACTGCCCCGGTGAGATTCTCCGCGTCCGTCCCCAGCGCGGCAATCTCCAGGCCCGCGTCGCGCAGCTTGTGCAATCCGGCCAACAATAGGGCCTCTCCCACCCCACGACGGCGGTACGGTCGCCGCACACACAGCGTATCCACCCAGCCCTCCCGCCGGCCCGTGCGCATGTTCTCCCTCTTGCAACGAGGTGCCCCGCTCCATGCCGTCCACGGCGTCGGCGACGTTGATCAAGTCCACCAACACGGGCAGGTCTCCCTCTTCGTAATTGCGTATTCGCACAGTCATTTTAGGGTCTCCTCGTCATATCGCCTTGTGATAGATCATCACATCGAAAGGCCGTCCATCCGGGCGGCGCAGTTCGTCGTGCAGCCGGGCCCCGCACTCGAAGCCCAGGCCCTCCGCCAACGCCCGCGAGGGGCCGTTGGCCGCACACACCCAGGCGCGCACTAACTCGATCCCGGAGGCCGGGGCCAGGTCCAGCATGTACTCCACCAGCGCCCGCCCGATCCCGTGACGGCGGAACTCGGGGGCCACGGCCAGGCTTAATTCGGCCGTGTGGTGCAGCGGAGCCGGGGCGGGTTGAAGCAAAAGGGCTATCCCTGCCACCTGGCCGCTGACCCGTGCCACACGGACGATGTACTCCTCGTCGCTGCACAGAGCGGCGATGTCCAGCTCAGTCGGATATTGGGCCAGGACCAGCACCGGGCTCCACCAGAACTCATCAGCGAGGTCCCGGCAGATGGCGGCCATGCCTGAATAATCCGCCGGTTGGGGGATGGCGAACCCGAACTCGGGGTGGGTGGCGCTGAGCAGGGCGTGGAGTTGATGTGCGGTGCTCTCGAAGTTCTGGTGATGGATGGCGTGGATGCCCAGGGCAGCGGCGGCAGCAGCGTTCCTCGCCAGGTCGTCAATGAACACCGCTTCGTCGGGGGCGACGCCCACTCGCTCCAGAGCCAGCTCATAGATGGCTCGGTCTGGTTTGGCCAGCCCCACGCAGGCCGAGTCTATCACCACGTCAAACAAATCGTGGATGCCGAACCGTTCCCGCAGCAGGTTCTCCACCATCCCGCTGGCGTTGCTCAGCACGGCCAGCTTGTACTTTCCGTGTAGACTCCGGATCAGGTCTATCAATTGCCGGTCGAGACGCTCTCTATCGCTGGCGAAGTACTCCCGGCGAAAGCGGGCAATCTCCTCGGCGGTATGCAGGCCCAGTTTGGGGCCCACCCGCTGCCAGAATTCATCTTCGGGGATCGCGCCCACTTTTACCAGGGCCCACTCTTCGCCGCCGTACAGGATGTTGTCAATCTGTCCGGGCCGCAGTCCAAAATGCGCGGCCCAGTAGCGATGTTCTTCCTCGGGGCGCGGTCCTATCAGCACCCCGCCAAAGTCGAAGATGATGGCCTTGATCGTGTGCCCTGTGTTCATTGTTTCCTCCATGATGATGATGTACAGCTTGTGCTCGCTTCGTATCTGTCCCTGCCCTCTCCCCCTGCCCCCTTTGTC
>JAGGZG010000338.1 GCA_021162125.1 Anaerolineae bacterium | reverse complement strand
GGCTGAAGCGCGGTGCTATTAGGTCGTTTGCAAAGAGCGGCCGATGAATTGGAAGTGTTATCTCTCCCTATTGCTAACCTGATCTTCAGCAAGAGCGTGCCTGTGGGAGCGTAATCCGGGGTGTTGGGAGTTGAAAAACAGTGTGGTTGGCTGGCCAGACCAGCAACCATTGCTGAATTTGGCCTGTCCCACCCGTTACCGCACCCGACCGGGCTATGTGCGTATTTGCAGGTTACCTTTTGTTGTCGCTGGCATCGCAGGCCCCGCGCGGCGGTTGAGGTTCCGACTGCGAGGCGGCATGCTGTGAGATGAACGGCTACTAATGATCGTATGAACATCCATGGATTTTGAAGTCATTGGGGAGATCACCAACGTTGAAACAATTGCGGTCGGCGGTTCGATTCGCGAGATTGCACGCTTGCGAAAGGTCTACGGTGCTGGCCGCTGGAGAAAGCTGAAAGGGATAGCGATGGTGCGCCTTTTCGATGGCACGATATGCGAGGCCGAGGTGCATTGGTACGAGGCCCATGGGGTTGGTAAAAAGGAAATCAAGATCAAACGTATTTTGTGGAAGTGATGATGAAGCAACACAACTTGGAAACGCAATTTGTCGTCTGCATCAAGAATGAAGGCTATCCGGCATCATTGGAGCTGCGCAAAATCTATCAGGTGATACCCGACGCCCGCGCTGCTGAACATCGGCTGATCCGAGTGATTGATGAATCGGGCGAAGATTACCTGTATCCGGCGGACTATTTCGTCCCCATCGAGTTGCCACAAGCCGTAGAAAAAGCCTTTGCACTGGCGGCCTGATGCTGGGGATGCAGGTGGTACTTTCGTGTTGATAGTCATAGTTTTGCAGGATAGTGCCGCCTGGATACGTCGCTACACCCGACCGTGCTTCTCGTGCGGCTTGTACGACGGCCTCGCCAGTGCAAGTAGTCTTTTGTTGTGGTCAGTGTCGCAGGCCCCGCGCGGCAGCTGAGTTCCTGGCTGTCAGGCGGCTCACACGGTAAAGGGGAGCGTAGGTGAGCAACTTTATTGCAACAATTCCTAAGTTCTTTTCTCTGAACGAGAGGCAAGTTGTGCAACGGGATGAGGCTACTCTGCTTGACATCGCCAATGCTGCTCGCTTGGTGCTGGTATTCGTACAAGGCATGGTGAAAGAGGCTTTTCTGGCTGAGCATCGGCTGATCCGCGCGCGGTGGCCGAACTCCAGATGCTGTTAGAATAATTTCATCGCAAAGGGGCGATTTGAACGTGATCAGTAGCGCAGCCGGGTCTCCCGGAAAAGCTACGCCTCCCGATAATGGTCACAAGCTGGCAATCGTTGTAACGCGCCTCTCATCAGAAGAGGGGATAGCGTCTTTGTTCTGTATTCCTTTAGAAACCCGTTTTCTGCCGGAAAACGGGTTTCTTGGCTGAAAGGAGTGAGTGTATGAGACTGCATGAGTACCGGTCCAAGCGTATTTTCGCCGAGTACGGCGTGCCCATTCCGCAGGGTGACGTAGCCCGTTCCCCAGAAGAAGCTCGACAGATCGCCACTCGCCTGGGCAAACCGGTGGTGATCAAGGCGCAGGTGCTGGTCGGTGGTCGGGGCAAGGCGGGCGGTATATTGCTGGCCCGTGATCCCGCCGAGGCCGAGGTCATGGCCGAGCGCGTCCTGGGCATGGACATCAAAGGCTTGACGGTGGGCAAAGTCTTGGTGGATGAAGCAGCGGACATCGCCCGAGAGATATATCTGGGCGTGGTCATTGATCGGGCGGCGGGCCGGCCGGTGATGATGGCCTCCAGCGAGGGCGGGGTGGACATCGAGGAGGTGGCCCGCGTTTCACCGGAGCGCATCGTGCGGGTGACGGTGGATCCTTTCCTCGGCCTGCGGCAGTACCAGGCCCGCGAGCTGGCTTTCGGCATCGGGTTGGACCGTACTTACCTGCGTGATTTCGTCCGCATCGCCCAGAGTTTGTACGCCGCTTTCATTGGCTCCGATGCCAGCCTGGCCGAGATCAACCCGCTGGTCATCACCGCTGACGGGGAGCTACTGGCCGTGGACGGCAAGATGCTGATTGACGACAACGCTCTTTTCCGACACCCTGACCTGGCCGAGTTGCGTGACCTCGCCGAGGAGGACCCTTACGAGCAGGAGGCGCGACGCTTTGGCCTGAGCTACGTCAGGCTCGATGGGGAGATTGGGTGCATGGTCAACGGGGCAGGGCTGGCCATGGCTACAATGGACCTCACCAAGCTGTACGGCGGCGCGCCAGCGAACTTCCTGGACATCGGTGGGGGAGCCAAGGCGGAGAAAGTGGCCGCTGCCCTGCGCATCATCCTCTCCGACGAGAACGTCAAGGCCGTGTTGTTCAATATTTTTGGCGGGATCACCCGCTGCGACGAAGTAGCAAAAGGCATCCTGGCCGCCCTGGACGAAGTCAAGCCGCAGGTGCCCATGGTCGCCCGTCTGGTGGGCACTAACGAGGAGGAAGGCCGGGCCCTCCTGGCCGGAGCCAACATGCTCACAGCGGAGACTCTGGCCGAGGCCGCGCAGAAAGCGGTGGCCCTGGCTCAGGGAAAGGCGGGGTGAGAGCGATGGATTGCATCTTCTGTGCGATCGTGGCTGGGGCAGCCCCGGCGGCTGTGGTCTACGAGGACGACGATACTCTGGCCTTCATGGACATCAACCCGGTGAGCCAGGGCCACGTTTTGGTGGTGACCAAAGAGCACTATCGCAATTTGTACGACGTTGACCCCGATGCGGCGGCGGCCGTGATGCGCACGACGGTGCACGTGGCCCGTGCTGTGCGGGCGGCGTTGCAGCCGGACGGGATGAACCTTTTCCAGTCCAACGAACGGGCCGCGTTTCAGAGCGTGTTTCACTTTCACGTGCATATCATCCCCCGTTGGATTGGCGATGAGCTGCGCCTGCCGCCGCGCGTTCAACGGGTGGAATTCTCGGTTCTACGCGGGATAGCAGCGCGCATCCGCGAGCATCTATACTGAGTGTGTGTGAAGGATGAAACGTGAAAGCAGGCCATTGCTGTTGATGGACCTATCGAGCAACTGGGCGTGTTACGTGTTGCGTGTTGCGTAAAAACCTCTCACAGTAAAACGTAGCACGCAATACGCACCACGCAACACGCAACACGTGTTCATCTCGCCCCTTTTTCACAAAATCTAATCGCTCTCAGTATAACAATCTGATGAGGAGAGATAAATGAGCATTCTGGTTGACAAAGACACGCGCTTGCTAGTACAGGGTATCACCGGTCGAGAGGGTGAGTTCCACACCCGCCAGATGTTGGAATACGGCACACAGGTGGTCGCCGGGGTCACACCGGGCAAAGGCGGTGGATGGGTGGCCGGAGTACCCGTGTTCGACACCGTTCGCGAGGCGGTGACGGCTACCGGAGCCAACACGTCCATCGTGTACGTGCCAGCCCGTTTTGCCCCGGACGCTCTCTACGAGGCGGCGGACGCGGGTATCGAGCTGGTGGTGTGCATCACCGAGGGCATCCCCGTACTGGACATGGTGTGTGTCAAGGCTTACTTGGACGCCAGGGGTACACGGCTCATCGGCCCGAACTGCCCGGGGGTGATCACTCCTGGCGAGGCCAAAGTGGGCATCATGCCTGGTCACATTCACATGCCAGGGCCGGTGGGCGTTGTTTCGCGTAGTGGCACTCTGACTTACGAGGTCGTTAACGCGCTGACGATGGCTGGTCTGGGACAGTCCACCGCCGTGGGCATCGGCGGCGATCCCATCATCGGTAGCAACTTCGTGGACATCCTTACCCTTTTCGAGGACGACCCGCTGACCGATTACGTGGTGCTCATCGGTGAAATCGGCGGCACGGACGAGGAGCGGGCGGCGGATTTCATCGCGACTGAGATGAGCAAGCCGGTGGTGGCCTTCATCGCTGGCCGGACCGCGCCGCCGGGTAAGCGCATGGGACACGCCGGGGCGATCATCGAGGGGGGCACCGGCACTGCTGCCGAGAAGATCGCTGCCTTCGAGGCGGTGGGCGTGCGCGTCGCCAGCCGGCCCGACGAGATACCGGAGCTGATTAGGGAGCTTGGTTGATGGGGTGTGAGGTGTGAGGCGGTTGGGTCGCGCTTCGCGCAATGGGAGAGTACAGTGAAGTACTGGAGAAAACCGTTAGATTTGGCGTCCATCCGCGTACCACATGGACGGATTTACATCATCCGTGAACGCTGTAAGGGCTGTGGTTGGTGCGTGGCCTATTGTCCCCGCCAGGTTCTGGAGGTCTCGGATGAGTTCAACTCTAAGGGATACCACCCACCCCGCGTCGTGAACGAGGCGGCGTGCGTGAGCTGCGGGCTGTGTGAGATGATCTGTCCGGAGTTCGCCATCTACCGGGTGGAGGAAGAGCGAGAGGTAGAGACGTTATGAGCAGTGAGAAAGGGGTGCTGAGCGGAAGTTTCTTCATGCAGGGGGACGTCGCCTGCGCGGAAGGGGCCATCACGGCCGGCTGCCGGTTCTTCGCCGGATACCCCATCACTCCAGCTACCGAGATCGCCCAACGCATGGCGGCGCGCATGCCCCAGATAGGGGGCACGTACATTCAGATGGAGGATGAACTGGGTTCGATGAACGCCGTCCTGGGGGCCTCCTGGGCCGGGGTGAAGGCCATGACCGCCACCTCGGGTCCCGGTTTCTCTCTGATGATGGAGAACCTGGGGCTGGGGATCATGACCGAGACGCCGTGTGTGTTGGTGAACGTGCAGCGCGGCGGGCCGTCCACCGGATTGCCGACTTTGGTGGCGCAGGGGGACATGATGCAGGCTCGCTGGGGGGCGCACGGCCCTTACGAGATAATTGCCCTAGCGCCTAGCTCTCCCCAGGAACTGTTTGATCTGACCATTCGCGCTTTCAATCTCTCGGAGCGGTTCCGTACCCCGGTGCTGATCATGACCGATGCCGAGGTGGGACACATGACCGAGCGAGTGGTCATCCCCCCGCCGGAGGAGGTGACAATCGTTCCCCGCCGTAAGCCACGGATTCCGCCCGGCGATGGATACCAGCCTTACGTCGCGGACGATGATCTGGTGCCGCCGATGGCCGTCGCTGGCGAGGGCTACCGCATTCACGTCACCGGCCTGACTCACGACGAGCGGGGGTATCCGGCCACCAGTGACGATTCAGCCCAATGGAAGTTAATTCAGCGGCTGGTGAACAAGATACGCCTGTACAAAGACGAGATCATTGAGGTGGAGGAGCTGTACTTGGAGGATGCGGAGGTGGTCGTTGTTTCTTATGGAATCGCGGCCCGCGCGGCCATGTGGCCCATCGAGTTGGCCCACCGGGAAGGGATCAAGGTGGGGATGCTGCGCCTGATCACGGTGTGGCCTTTCGCGGAGGAAAAGATCCGGGCCCTGGCGGAACGGGCGCGGGCCTTCGTGGTGCCGGAGATCAACTGGGGACAGATTGCACTGGAGGTGGAACGGTGCGCAGCGGGCCGGGTGCCCGTTTACCTGGTGCCCCATCCAGGTGGGGACATCCACAAGCCAGAGCAGGTGCTGGCCGCGATCAGGAGGGCCGTGGCATGAGTGAACCGACGCTGCGCACAGAGGCGAAGGCGGTGGAGCCAGAGGCTGCTCCACAGGAGCGCCATCCGATGGATGACCTGTTGCGTGAGGAGCGGCTGCCACACATCTGGTGTTCGGGCTGCGGAATCGGCACAGCGTTGACTTGCTTCATCAGCGCTCTGCTGAAATCGGGCCTGGACCTGGACAAAGTGGTCGTGGTGAGTGGCATCGGTTGCACCGGACGGGTGGCGGGTTACGTCCGCCTCGACTCGTTCCACACCACACATGGGCGGGCGATTCCTTTCGCCACCGGGCTCAAGCTGGCCAACCCGGAGCTGAAAGTGGTGGTCTTCTCCGGTGACGGTGATTTGGTGACCATCGGCGGCAACCACTTCATCCACGCGGCGCGGCGCAACATAGACATGACGGTCATCTGCGTGAACAATTTCAACTACGGGATGACCGGCGGCCAGGCCGGGGCGACTACGCCGGTAGGGGCCGTCACCACTACCACGCCCTACGGCAACTACGAACACCCGTTTAATCTGCCGTATCTGGCGGCGGCCAGCGGTGCGGTGTACGTGGCCCGGTGGACGGTGCTCCACGTGCGCCGCCTGGAGAGAGCGATAAGCGAGGCGCTGGCCAAACGCGGGTTCAGCTTTGTGGAGGTGGTCTCTCCTTGCCCTACGAACTTTGGGCGGCGGCACAAACAGCGCACTGGCCTGGACACGTTGCGATACTACCACGAGAGGGGCATCATCCGCCACGGTGCGGACCCCAGGAGCGTGGACATAGAACTGGGCGGAGACATCATCGAGGGCAAATTTGTAGACATCGAGAAGCCGACCTTTTCCGATTGCTGCGCCGGCATTGTGCAAAAGGCGATAGCCCAGTAGCGGCGGGGCTTGCCCCCGACGTCTGCGGCGCTCGCCAGGGGCGCCGCTACCGAATTTTGGATTTCATGGAGCATAGGATGAGCAGAATCGAGGTGCGCATAGCCGGCTTTGGCGGGCAGGGGATTATCCGCAGTGGCAACATTATCGGCACGGCAGCAGCGATTCACGATGGCAAGTACGCCACTTTCACCCAGAGTTACGGGCCTGAGTCGCGGGGCGGGGCCTGCGCGGCACAGGTCATCATCTCCGACGAGCCCATTCACTATCCCCATCTCCTGGACCCGCGCATCCTGGTGGTGATGTCCCAGGGAGCCTACAACAAGTACGTGCCCGGCCTCAACCGCGATGGGCTGCTCCTAGTGGACGAGGACCTGGTAGAATTGGGGGAGGAAGCGGCGGGGCTGCGCGTCCTATCCATTCCCGCCACTCGCCTGGCCGAGGAGGAGCTGGGGCGCAGGATTGTGGCCAACGTGGTGATGCTGGGCTTTTTCGCCGCCGTGACCGACGTGGTTTCGGTAGACGCGCTACGCCAGGCCGTGCTCGAATCCGTGCCCAAAGGGACGGAAGAGCTCAACCAGCGTGCCTTCGAGCTGGGGTACGAGTATGGCCGACGGATGGCGGATGGCGGATAGCAATGGGGGATAGGGGCTTGGCGCAGGGCGTGTTGATCGTGGGCAGTGCGGTGGCCGGGGTACGGGCTGCGCTGGACCTGGCAGACGCCGGGCTGCAGGTTCACTTGATCGAGTCCTCGCCCTTTCTCGGAAATCGTGGGACGGGTTGCCGATCGGTCCCACAGCAGACGGGTTGTCAACCCGTCCTACAATTGGAGGTGGTGAAGCACCCGCGCGTCACTGTGTGGACGAATACCACTCTCACTCGCCTGGTGGGGGAGGGGGCTGACCTGCGCGTTGAGATTCGTCGCTGGCCGCGCTACGTGGACGCGCAGAAATGCACGGCCTGCGGCGATTGCGAGGAAGTCTGCCCGGTGGTGGTGCCGGGCCAGGGACATACCGCTATTCATAAGCTACCCGGCGTCTCGGTACCCAATTTTTATGTGATTGATAAGCAGGGCCGCGCCCCCTGTAGCGATGCCTGCCCGGGCGGCATCCACGTACAGGGCTACGTGGCCCTCATCGCTGCCGGACGCTACCGCGAGGCCCTGGACCTGATTTGCGAGGCAGTGCCTTTTCCCGGCATCCTGGGTCGGGTATGCCACCGTCCCTGCGAGGCAAACTGCCGCCGCGCCGAGGTGGATCAGGCAGTGAGCATCCGCAACCTCAAGCGCTTCGTCGCCGACTGGGACTATCCTTCCGATCTTCCAACCTCCCAACCTTCCACAGGAAAGCGCGTTGCCGTCGTCGGCGCCGGCCCCTCCGGCCTCACCGTGGCCTACGAGCTGGCCAAGCGTGGTCACGCGGTGACGGTGTTCGAGGCGCTGCCGGTGGTGGGCGGGATGATGGCCGTGGGCATTCCGGCCTACCGGCTGCCCCGCGAGGTGATCCGCCGCGAGGTGGAACGCATCCGGGCGTTGGGGGTGGAGATTCGCTGCCATACCCGCATCGGGAAGGACGGCGACCTCAGCGTGGATGAGCTGCTGGCCGGGTACGACGCGGCGTTTTTGGGTGTCGGCGCGCACCGACCGCGCGCGATGGGCATTCCCGGTGAAGAGCTGCCCGGCGTGGTGCAGGGGATTGACCTCTTGCGGGCGATCAGCCTGGCGCAGCAATTGCCCGATTCCGAGTGGCCGGGGCGGCTGGCGAAGCTCCTGCCTGCGCACGTGCGGCGCGTGGCGGTTATCGGCGGCGGGAACACGGCCCTGGACGTGGCCCGCTCCCTGCTGCGCCAGGGCGTGCGCGATGTGCGTGTGCTCTATCGTCGCTCGCGGGCCGAGATGCCGGCCATCCCCGACGAGGTTGAGGACGCTGAACGGGAAGGCATTCCCATTGAATTCCTTACCCAGCCCATCCGTGTGATAGGCGAGGGGGGGCGGGTGGTGGGCCTGGAATGCGTGCGCATGAAGCTGGGCGAGCCCGATGAGAGCGGCCGCCGCCGGCCAATGCTCATCACCGGCACGGAGTTCATCGTGGACGTGGATCTGGTGGTGCCGGCCATCGGCCAGCAGCCCGACCTGGATTTACTGGGCGATGCGGTGGGCGAGTATGCTATCACCCGCCAGGGCAATCTCAACGTGGACCGGGTGACGTACATGACCAGCCGGCCGGGAGTGTTCGCGGCGGGCGATGCCATCGGGCAGCCGTTGTCGGTGATTGACGCCATCGGCACGGGCAAGCAGGCCGCGAGGGGCATTGACGCCTACCTGCGCGGGATCAAGCTAGAGGATGAACTGGCGGTGGATGCGCACCAGGTGCCGGTGGCTCGCCGCGAACTCCTGCCGGAGGAGAAAGTGCCCAAACCACGCCATCCGATGCCGGCTATCCCCCTGGCCGAGCGGCTCAAGGGATACGCGGAGGTGGAGCTGGGTTTCGACGAGGCCACGGCGGTGGCCGAGGCCACTCGCTGTCTGAGCTGCGGCCCCTGCGCCGAGTGCCTGGCCTGTGAGAAGGTCTGCCAGCCACGGGCGATTGACCATGCCATGCGCGGGGAGACGGTCGCTCTGGACGTGGGAGCCGTCATCGTCGTGGGTGAGGGACAGGTGACCGGTGGCGAAGATCACGTGTATCGCGTGGCGGCTGATGATGTGGTGGGCGCGTCGGCGGTTGCTGCGCAGGTCATGGCCGACCTGGGCGTTGGCCTGGCGGCTACTCCTGTCCCGGTCGTCGTTCAGCGTTCGCCATTGGCGGCTCGTCTTGGGGTCTTCGTCTGCAAGTGCGGTGACGAGATCGCCAATGTGGTGGACGTGCCTGCTGTGGTGGCCCAGGCGGCCAGGTGGCCAGGCGTGGCTTATGCCGCGACCCTCGATTTTGCCTGTCAAACGGAGGGCGCGGAGACGATAGCGGCGGCGGTGAGTACGCATGAGCTGGATGGGGTAGTCGTGGCGGCGTGCTCGTGTTGCGCACTGGATCAGGCGTGCTATGGCTGCACTTCGCAGCGGGTGCGGTGCAAGACCAATCTTGGCGTGCTGCCTGATGGTGGCTTGCAAATCGCGGCGCGGTTGGAGTTCGTGAACGTCCGCGAACAGTGCGCCTGGGTGCACGCTGCCGACCCAGCGCGGGCCACGGCCAAAGCGCAGCGTTTGATCGCCGCGGCGGTCGCCAAGCTGCGCCAGCCCGACTCCCGCGAACGCGCGGCGGGGCGCGTGGAGGGGCCGGTGCTGGTCTGGGGGCGGGGCAAGGCCGCCGAAGCCTGCGCTGGACTCCTCGCTCGCCAGGGCGTGGCTGTGGTGCGCGAGGCGGGCCAACCGGTCTCGGTGCGGGGTTCATTGGGCGACTACACCGTGACCCTGGGACGCAACGGCGCGTCGCGCACGGTGTCTGCCGGGATGATAGTGCTCGCCCCTGTGGATGCTGCTGAGATGCCGGCCTGGGAGCGGGCTTTCGGCCTGGGGGGACTTTTCCCGGAGGATGGGCTGGTGAGCCGGCGGCCTGGTCTGTTCGCCTGTCCGCCCACGCTGGAAGCAGAGACGGCTGGTGCGGCGGCTGCGGCGCGGGTGATGGCCCTACTGGGGCGTAGCCAGCGCGTGGCCGAGGGCAACGTGGCCCAGGTGGACGCGGCGCGCTGCCGGGCGTGTGGCACGTGCGAGTCGCTGTGTGAGTTCGGGGCCATCGCCGTGCGCCAGGTAGTGCCCGAAGTGTGGCACGCCGTGGTCAATCCCGCAGCCTGCGCCGGATGCGGGACCTGTGCAGCGCATTGCCCGTCGGGCGCGATCACCGCCGGCTACTCAACGGATGCGCAAATTGAGGCTATGCTAAGGGCAATGCTGTCAACAGATGAGGGGCAGCGGATTAGCGGATGAGAGGTTAGCGGATTAGCGGATGAAACGGATTTAGATCTGCACGCTAACCCGCTGATTTACCGATTTGCCGATTTGCTGATTTGCAACGATGAGAGAATCCAAAGAACGAATTATCGTATTCACCTGCAACTGGAACGCTTATAGCAGCCTGGAGGCGGCGGGCGTCGAGGGTTTGAGTTACCCGGCCGGCGTGCATCCGGTCAAGGTGATGTGCCTGGGCCGCCTGCATCCGGGACTGATCCTGAAAGCCTTCGAACAAGGGGCCGATGGCGTGCTCCTGCTGGGTTGCCCGCCGGGGGAGTGTCACTACGGCTTCGGCAACCGCCGCGCGGAAGAAGTCTTCGCCGAGGCGAAGGAATTGGCGCACCTGTTGGGCATCGCCGACGAGCGGCTGCGGCTGGACTGGCTGGCGGCCGGCGATGGGAAGGCGTTCGCAGAGAAGGTAACGGAGTTCGTGGGGCAGATAGCAGGGTGATCCGCCCATCCTTCCAATCTTCCATACTCGGCAGTTGAGAAATCCGCCCTCCGCCCGGCGCTGAAGCGCCAGGCTCAGCAGCAGAAGCCTGCTGAAGCAGGCTGTGGTGACTTCGGAGCCGCCGTCCACATTGGCGAAGGGTGCTTCAGCACTCTTCGCCTGCTCAGCCTGGACGTTCACGTCCAGGCGACGCGGCAGCAGCACCGACTTTTCTCGAGTACTGATAATCGGTAGTTCCCCGGTAACGTGTTGGTCGCTCAGACCCGCCCGGACGTGGAACGTTCGGGCTACGAGATGCAAGGCCCTCCGGGCCTCTGGAGCCCCCGAAGGGGGCTTCCCACCTCGTAGCCGGGCGGTTTAGCGCTCGGCGGGGCGGACGAGGGGCACCAACACTGATACTCAGCAGTTGAGAAATCCGCCCTCCGCCCGGCGCTGAAGCGCCAGGCTCAGCAGCAGAAGCCTGCTGAAGCAGGCTGTGGTGATCTCGGAGCCGCCGTCCACATCGGCGAAGGGTGCTTCAGCACTCTTCGCCTGCTCAGCCTGGACGTTCACGTCCAGGCGACGCGGCAGCAGCACCGACTTTTCTCGAGTACTGACAATGAGGAGACCAAACGTTGCAGGACTCCATCAGACGAGCCATCCTCGATAATCGAGCCTACTACTGCCTGGAATGCGGCAAGTGCACGGCGACGTGCCCGGTGGCGCGGCGGGACAGCACTTTTTCACCGCGCCGGATTGTGGAAGAAGTCATCGGCGGGCACGGAAAGGCGCTGCTAGAAAGTCCTTTGATGTGGGCATGCCTCACCTGCCGGCGATGCAGCGAAATCTGCCCCTCGGACGTGTACTATTCCGAGTTCACCCGTGATCTGCGCGTTTTGGCACGGGATGCTGGGCACGAGGGCACGTGCACTCATGGCGATACCATCTGTACCTGGATGCGGATGATGACCGATCCGGCGCTGGAGCAGAACCGGGTGGACTGGCTGACGGAGGAGCTTGAGGTGTCCGCTGATTCGGACACGGTGTACTGGGTGGGCTGCCTGCCGTACTACGACGTACTTTTCCGCAAACAGGGCTTCCAGGGCGTGGAGATTGCCCGCAGCACGGTGCGGGTGCTCAATGCGCTGGGCATCGTGCCCATCGTCCTGGCCGATGAGCGCTGCTGCGGGCACGACCTGCTGTGGCAGGGCGACGTCGAGACTTTCCGCCGTCTGGCCGAACTGAATCTGGAGTTGTTGCGGGCGACCGGGGCAAAGCGCCTCGTCACTGCCTGCCCGGAGTGCGCTTACACGCTCAAGGTGGACTATCCTGCTTACGTGGGCGATACCGGCATGGAGATAGTACATATCTCGGAGCTGATGGCCGATTGTGAATTGCCAATTGTGAATTGTGCATTGAAATCCGTCACTTACCAGGACCCGTGCCGGCTGGGGCGTTACCTGGGCGTGTACGACGCACCACGCCAGGTGATGCGTACGCTGGGCATCGAAATAGTCGAGATGGCACACGCGGGGAAAGAAGCCACCTGCTGTGGCACCAGCGGGTGGACGAACTGCGGCGCGACGAGCAAGGCCATCCAGGTGGAGCGCTTGCGCGAGGCGCGGGCCACGGGCGCGGAGGTGCTGGTCACGGCCTGCGCCAAGTGCCAGATTCACTTCCTGTGCGCGATGGACGATTCGAGGTTGGGCGCGGAGATTGCAATGCCGGTGCGTGACCTGGTCACCCTGGTGGCGGATGCGCTGACGTAGATCGGGTTGGTTACCCGACTAGCGTAGGCCGGGTTTGCTACCTGGCCAGCGAGGCTTTCTAAGAATCAGGGGGCAAACGGAGAATGAGCAATATTGAGGGCACTTTCAGAGGGTTTAACGATTCTGTCATCCACTATCGGGGATGGGAGCCGGAGGGTGATCCCCAGGCCGTGTTGGTGCTCGTCCACGGATATGCCGAGCACAGTGGTCGCTACGCGCACGTGGCTGATTACTTCGTGAACGAGGGCTACGCGGTGTACGCCCTCGACCACCGGGGCCACGGTCAATCGGCGGGCCGGCGGGGATATTTCGAGCGCTTCCAGTTTCTGGTGGATGACCTGGACACGTTTTTCGGCCTGGTGCGTCAGCGCGCACCCGGACGCACAGTTTTCCTTGTCGGTCACAGCATGGGGGGACTGCTGGCAGCAGCGTATGCCATTCGGCATCCCGGCAAAGTGGATGGCTTGGTACTCTCCGGCGCAGGGGTGAGGGTGGGCGAGGACGTGTCGCCCCTGTTGCGGGCGATGAGCGGGGTTATCTCTGCCCTGCTTCCGAGAATGGGTGTCACCCAACTGGAGGCAGCGGCCATTTCACGCGACCCCCAGGTGGTGGCCCGCTACGACAGTGACCCGTTGAACTACCGGGGCAAGGTGCCCGCGCGCGTCGGGGCGGAGATGCTCAAAACCGCCCGCTGGGTGATGCGCGAGGCACACACGATCACTTGTCCCGCGCTCATTATGCACGGCACCGCTGACAAGCTGGCCGATCCCGCCGGTAGCCAGGAGCTGTACGAGGCCATCTCGTCCAGCGACAAGACGCTCAAATTGTGGGATGGTTTGTACCACGAGATTTTCAACGAGCCGGAGAAGGAACAGGTGTTGGCCTTTGTGAGAGATTGGCTGGCGAGACAAACCTCCCGCAGGTTCTAAACCTGCGGGAGGTTGGGGAAGAGAGACACATGAGCAAGTGGTTGAGTATTCTGTTGATCCTGGTGATAATGGCGATGAGCGGGTGTATGCCAGCGCTATCTGGCGCGACGCCGACGCCCACTAGCACACCGACGCCGTCACCTTCACCAACTCCATCGCCAACTCCATCGCCGACAGCGACGCCGACCTACACCCCTACGCCCACGCCGACCGCGACGCCGACACCGACCAGCACGCCAACGGCGACGCCGGTGCCCGTGCGCCGTTACCGGATGCGTTACGAGATCGAGCGGCCAACGGTCTATCGCCAGGAGCGGCTGGTGGATCATCTGTGGCTGCCTATGCCCCGTGAATGGGATGGGCGGGGAACCTCCGCCGTCAAGTTCGTGCGGGCCTATCCTGCCGGGTACGAGCGGCTGGAACTGGCGGGCAATCAGGTGCTCCACTGGGCAGACGTACCCGCGCTCTGCGCCTCTGGCGATTGTGTCTTCGGCGTAGAGTTCGAGG
>JAGGZG010000063.1 GCA_021162125.1 Anaerolineae bacterium | reverse complement strand
GTAATGCCAAGAGGAGTCCGCGCTCTCTAGCGCGGAAGGAGGTGGAACGGCGTTAGAGAACGCCTCCTCCTCGTAAATTGAATTTTGCCGCATCTTACAGGAACTTGTGAAAAGTTAGTGCCATTGGTCTTCAGCCCCGTGCGGCTCGGCCACTCAATGCACAGTCTCACTCATTCACGGGTATTGCTCCAAGAACCCCGTCCTCTCCAAGAAAACGGGGGTTCCCGGTGCTACCCGCTCGGCGCGATCACACCTTTTTCTCCCTTGACGTTCCGCCTAATCCCTGTTAAAATACAAGTGGGGGAGGTTGATAACGTGACGACCGCGCAATCGGAGGTGACCCGTGGCTGGCGAGACAATCCTGGTCGTGGACGATAACGCAGAAGCCCGTGATTTCGCCGCGAATTACGTACTCCGGCCCCACGGCTATCGCCCCCTCGTCGCGCACGACGGCGAGGAGGGCCTGCGTCTCGCCCTGGACGCAAATCCAGACCTAATCATCCTGGACCTGGAAATGCCCAAAATGACCGGCATGGAAGTGCTGGAAACCCTGAACGCCGAGGGGCGTTCCATCCCCGTGATCCTCAGCACCTTCCACGGCTCGGAAGAGCTGGCCGTGCGCGCCTTCCGTCTGGGAGTGAAGGACTACGTCGCCAAGCCCTACCAGGCCGAGGAGATGGTGGAGGCCATTGAACGTGCTCTGAGCGAAGTCCGCCTCCGCCGCGAGCGCGACCGGCTCACCGCCAACCTGGTGCAGCGCGTGCAAGAGCAGAAAATCCTGTACAGCATCGGCCAGGCGGTGACGTCTTTGCTGGACTTGCAGCAGGTGCTCAATCGCCTGGTGGAGGCGGCGGTATTCATCACCCACGCTCACGCCGGTTCATTGCTCCTGGCCGAAAACGGGATGGAAACCCTGATCCTGCGTGCCGTCCAAGAGCCGGGCGAGAGGCGGGCGCGCAGCGCGCGGCGCGCGGTGAAGGACCCCATCGCCCAACAGGTGCTCAGCAGCGGCCAGCCGGCATTGCACAGTCCGGCCATCGGACAAACAGCGGCATCCATTTTGTGCATCCCATTGTTGGCGAAGAAAAGGGCCATCGGAGTGCTGCGCGTGGAACGGCAACCCGGTGAGCAGGTCTTTACCCAGAACCACGTTGCGCTGCTCTCCGCCCTAGCGGGCTACGCAGCTATCGCCCTGGAGAACGCCCGCCTGTACGCCAGGGTGGAACAAGAATTGGCCGACCGCACCACTCTATACCGGGTCAGCAGCGCCCTGGTGGAGAGCATTGACTTGAACGACGTCCTGCGCACTGTGCTCGAAGAAGCCATCCGTACCACGCGGGCAGAGCGAGGTTACATCCTGCTGCGCGACGTGCCTCACGGCCCGCTCGAGGTCCGATTTGCCCATAACCTGGATCAGGAAGTCATCGCCAGCGAGTCATTCGAGATCAGTCGCAGCATCGTTGAGACGGTGGCCCGGAACGGAGAACCGGTGCTCACCGTGAACGCGCGAGAGGATCCCCGTTTCGCCGGGCGCGAAAGTGTCATCGCCTACGGACTGCGCTCAATCCTGTGTGTGCCCATCCCTGGCAGCGAGGGCACACAAGGCGTGATTTACGTGGATAACCACGTGCGAACCGGCCAGTTCACTACCCGGCACCAGGATCTGCTGATGGCCATCGCAACTCAGGCGTCCACAGCCCTCAGAAACGCCCGATTATTCGCCGAGGTGGAAACCGAGCGACGCAAGCTGGAGGCCGTGTTACGCGGCTCAGCTAACGCGGTGATCGTCGCCGACCAGAATGACCGCGTACTCCTGCTCAACGAGGCGGCGCGGCGGACATTTGGCATGAGGGGACGCGGCACCGGCATCCTCTTGCCAGAGGTGGTGGATAACCCCGACCTCCTCTCGCTGATCCAGCACACGGCGGATAGCGGTCAGGCGCAGTGGGCCGAAATCTCCTTGAACGACGGGCGGACACTGAGCGTGGACGTCACCCCCATCGCCGACGTAGGGCGCGTAGCTGTGATGCAGGACATCACCCACCTCAAGGAACTGGACCAGATGAAATCCGAGTTCGTGGCCACCGTCTCCCACGATCTGCGCAGCCCTCTCAGCTCGGTGCTCAGCTTGCTGGCCGTTCTCCCGCAGGCCGGCCCTCTCACTCCCAAGCAGGAGGAGTTCATCGCCAGCGCGCGGCAACATTTGACTCACCTGTTGCAGCTCACCGACGAACTGCTGGACCTGGGCCGTCTGGAGGCAGGGGTGGACCTGACTATGGGCCCCTGTGACCTGGCCGAGATCGTCCGGCAATCAGTGGAAGGGCTGCAAGCCCGGGCCAGGGACAAGGGACAAAACCTCAGCGTGAGCATTGCCCCTGACCTGCCGTTGGTTCAGGGCAACAGCCTGCGTCTGAGCCAGGTAGTGAACAACCTGGTGGGCAACGCCATCAAATACACCCCGACCGGAGGGACTATCACCGTCAGGCTGGAGGAGGAGACTGGCGAGCTTCTGCTCCACGTCCAGGATAACGGCATAGGCATCGCCCCGGCGGATCAGCCGTACATCTTCGATAAATTCTATCGGGTGCAGGACAAGCGTACCCGCGATGTTTCCGGCGCCGGTCTGGGCCTGGCCATCGCCAAATCGGCCGTGGAGAAGCACGGCGGGCGCATCTGGGTGGAAAGTGAACCGGGACGCGGCACCATCTTCCACGTGGCACTGCCGGCGATCCAAGAATAGCCGACGGCAAGCCCTCACCCTGGCCCCATAGGCATCAAGTTAAAACTCCATCCGACCCTTTCCCTAACCCCTCCACCAAGAGAGGGGAACTTGGAAGCTTTGCGACCGCTACTTGATGCCTATGGGAAATTCCCCCCTCTCCCGTCGTCCTGAGCGAAGCCGAAGGACGAATGGGAGAGGGGGCTGGGGGGTGAGGGCCTGAACGGCTACCCCCACAAGACCGGCCCAGAGGATCGTTCCTCTGGGCCGGTTGTCCTTTCACGCGGTTTTACTGCCGATTCTGGCGTTCGTACACAGTTAAAGCTGGATGTTGCTGTGGTCGGCGATCACCAGGCGCAGGGCCTTGGGCTTCTTCTGCGAGTTGGCGATGTAGGCGTGGCGACCGATCAGGCTGCTCTCGATTCGCCGGCCGACATCCAGAATTTCGCAGTATTCCAACACCACGCTGTTCTCGATCTCGCTGTTGCAGATGAGCACATCGTGGTAGATGGAGGTGAAAGGCCCGACGTAGGAGTCAATGATCCTGGTATTCTCCCCGATGATAGCCGGCCCCCGGATCACACTGTTCTCGATGTGAGCCGAGGGCGCGATGTCTACCGGGCCGGAAACATCGGTCTCGCCGTGCAGGCAGGACTCATCCACGCGGGCGTGGAGGCGAGACAGGGCCAGCCGGTTGGCCAGGATGATGTCGTCCGACTTCCCAGTATCAATCCACCAGCCCTCCACCTCGTGATAGCCCACGGTATAGCCGTCGTCAATCAAATTCTGAATAGTCTCAGTGATCTCCAGCTCGCCGCGCCAGGAGGGCTTCAGGCGATCAATGGCCTCGAACACGTGATGGTCGAAGAGGTAGATTCCGATGGCCACCAAATTGCTGGGCGGTATCTTGGGCTTCTCCACCAGGCGCACGATTTTCCCATCGCGCAACTCCACCACGCCGGATTTCTCCGGGTCGGGTACTTTCTTGAGGAAAAGGAAACAGTTGAGACTCTCATCCGCGCCAAAGCGTTCGACGAAAGGAGCGATGCTCTCCTCGGTGAAGTTATCGCCGAGCATCATCAGAAAACGATCCTCTCCCAGGAACGGCTGGGCGACCTTGACCGCGTGCGCCAGGCCACGGGGCGCGTCCTGCTCAATGTAGGTGACGTTGATTCCCCAGCGTGAACCATCGCCCACCGCTTCCTTAACTTGTTCTTTCGTGTCGCCGACGATGATCCCCAGGTCGCGGATACCGGCTTCCACTGCCTGCTCGATGGCGTAGAAAAGCACCGGCTTGTTGGCCAGGGGAATCAACTGCTTGGCGTTTGTGTAGCTCAGGGGACGCAACCGCGTGCCCTTGCCACCGCTCAGGATTATGCCCTTCATCTACAAATTCCTCCTTAAAATTAAGGCACAGCTTTGACTTCGCGAGGTTCTAGCACAAGACGAACACCATCGAGTATCTCTCGCATACGCTTAGGCGAAAGTGTTCCTATTCTCTCCACCAAATCCGACTTGTCCACGGTAAATATCTGGGACACGTTCACCACGCTGCGCTTGGGCAGGTTGGCTTCCCCTTCCGTAAGCAAGACATTCCCCGGAGCCTCAGCTCGTTTGAGGTTTGAGGTTAGAGCACAGACAACAACCGTACGGATACGACTGTGGTTGAACAGGTTGTTCTGGATAACGACATGGGGATGCCAATACCCTGGTGCAGATCCCGACGGTTCGCCGAGATCTATCCAGAACACGTCTCCCTGATTAATCACCATTGCCCCTCCAGAAGTTGCCGGTGTCGGGGCTTCATTCTCTCCAGATACTCTCGTTCGGGGAGATCAGGCTCATCTTCGTAAGCCCGGTTGATCTGCTCTAACAGTTGTTGGCTCTGGTGCTGCCGGATGAACTCCTCCACAGCCATAGCAAACAACTGACTGCGTGATATGTCCATCCGACGGGCCAGTGCATCCGCCTGCTTGAAAAGAGATTCCTGAATGGAAATAGCTGTCTTCACGCTTGGCATGTTGGCTATACCTCCATTTTTACCGATAGTATAACCCCCAGATGACAAATTGTCAATGCAAATGTTAGCACACTTCCCCACCCGTGTCAAATGTAGCAAGCAACTCGCGCAGGTAGGCCAGTAACTCCTCCCGCATGTCCGGGCGGGCCAGGGCGAAGTCGAGGTTAGCCTTGAGGTAGGCCAGCGGATTACCGGCGTCATAGTAGACGCCGTTGCGAATCTCACAGCCGTACACCGGTTCCTGCTGAGCCAGGACGTTGACCGCCTCCGGCAGCCAGATCTCCCCGCCCCGCCCCGGCGCCAGGGTCTCCAACACGGGGAAGATACCCGGCGTCAGCAGCCAGCCGCTCACCGCCGCCAAATTGGAGACAATCTGGTCAGGGCGAGGCTTCTCGATGAGGGAGAGGATGCGGTAGATGTTATCCCGCACCGGCCTGACGGTGACCATCGCGGCACGGGCGATCCCCTGTGGGCCGAAGCGCATCACGCTGAGCACCGAGCCGCCGTATTCCTCATGCACTTCCATGAGCTGGCGGGCGCGAAGCGGGTCGGCGTGGATGAAATCGTCGCCCCACAGCACGAGGAAGGGTTCATCGCCGATCACCGGCCGGGCGCAGAGCACTGCGTGGCCGTTGCCCAGCGGCTCCGGCTGGCGGACGTAGACCAGGTGGGCCATCTCGCTGATGCGCCGCACCTGGGCGCATTCCTCGCTCTTGCCTGCTCGCAGCAGACGCTGCTCCAGTTCAAAGAACCTGTCGAAGTAGTCTTCGATGGCCCGCTTGTGCCGCGCAGTGACGATCACGATTTCCTCGATGCCAGCCTGTACTGCTTCTTCCACCACGTAGTGGATCACCGGCCGATCCACCACGGGCAACATCTCCTTTGGCACCGACTTGGTGATGGGCAGGAAGCGTGTTCCCCACCCTGCTGCCGGGATGACCGCTTTGCGTATCTTCTGCATTCACATCTCCTGATCTCAGGTCCGTGGCAAAGAAACCACTGAGACACAGAGAGCACAGAGTTTTTGTTTTATTTTAAGTTCTGAGGACTCCGTGTCTCCATGGTTAACTTCACTCTATAGCACCATGCGCTTGATGCCGTCTTTGAGCACTGGCACATTGAAGTTGATGAGCAAGCCCACTCGACAGCCAGTGAGCTTCAGGTAGGTCAACAACTGAGCCTCATGCACCTTGTGAATGGCATCTACCGCTTTCAGCTCCACAACCACCTTGCCAGCTACGATGAAATCAAGACGGTAGCCGCAATCCAAGCGCACGCCTTTGTACTCAACAGGCAAAGGCTTTTCCTGTTCAAAGGGCAAGCCCCGTAGCGAGAATTCCCGAGCCAGACTGGCCTGATATGCGTATTCCAGTAAGCCAGGGCCAAGTTCACGGTGCACCTCAATTGCCGCCCCGATAATTTGGCCGGTCAAGTCCTTTTCATAAAGCATTGTATCTTCCACCTCATTCACCACTGAGATGCAACCTCGTTGCCCAGGTTGGTCAGAAAAAGCAAGAGAAAAACTCCGTGTACTCCGTGCCTCCGTGGTAAAATTTTACATCAAAGTGTCAGTTCCTGATAAACGGCGTAGGTCTGGGCTGCCACCTGCGCCTGAGTGTAGTGGGCCAGCACTCGTGCTCGACCCCGGCGCGCCAGCTCAGCACGCAGGGATGGGTCATTCATCAGCCGGGCCAGACAACCGCGCAACGCCTCGACGTCACCCTCCGGGAACACCAGCCCCGCCTCCCCGATCACCCGTGGGATCTCGCCGCTGTCTGAGCCGACCACAGCTACTCCACAGGACATGGCCTCCACCAGCGCCCGCCCGAACTGTTCTTTCCAATTGGGCCGGGTTCGTGAGGGCAGCACCAGGACGTCCAACTGTTGCAGGTGGGCCGGGATCTCGGTAGAGGGCACCCGTTCCTCGAAGCTTACCCGCTCCCCTGCGCCTAATGCCCGCGCCTCAGCTTCCAGGGTTTGGCGCAGAGGGCCACTGCCCACAATCCAGAGCCGCCATGAGCCGCTCAACCCGGCCAGGGCGCGGATCAGGTCGTCCACGCCTTTCTCCGCCACCAGCCGCCCCACGTAGCCGACGGTGAATGTCTCCCTGGTGCTCTCTTCCTCGCCAGGGGAGAACAGCTCCGGGTCCACGCCGAATTGTGGGATCACCCGCACCGGCCCGCTGTATCCTTTAGCCCGCAGGACGGCCACCGCGTCGGCATTCCCGGCGATGGCAAAGGCCGCATGGCGCAGAGTGTACCGCTCGATCCAACGAAACGGCGGGGGGTAGCGACGCAGCAGATTCTGCCAGGTGAAAAACAGCGGCCGGGCACCGGTTCTGCGTGCCAGCCACATTGCCTGCGCCGTCGCCAGATTGTACGGCTCCTCATCAATGTGCACAATATCGGGTCGCACCCGCCGGAACTGGCGTGCCAGCCGGGGATAAAAGTGCACGTGAAAATGGCCGTTGAACACCATTGGCTCAACGACCAGTTCATATCCCCGGGTATGTACCCGCTCCAGGTGGATGACGCTGTGCTCATCGCGCCAGTAGGGTGGCACAACCACCGTCAGTGTCACGTCCGGTAGCCGCGCCAGTTCCTCCAGCTTGCGCTGATAACTGCCCACCAGGCAGGCTTTGGAGATCATCAACACACGCAAACCGCACCCTCTCTGCCACCGGAAGCCATTGGGATTTGGCTCATTGGGATTTGGTCATTGATTATTAGTCTATCACCAATAGGACTTTTGGGCAAGTAAGAGCGCAGCATGCCGCGCCCCTACGCCCCCGCGCCGCGTTCCTCGCCCCCCCTCAG
>JAGGZG010000136.1 GCA_021162125.1 Anaerolineae bacterium | reverse complement strand
ACTTCGCAGATCGTTGGGACGAACTGAAGACGGAGGTGGATGACTGGCTGGGCCAGTTTGCTGATGGGTCTACCGAGTTGCTCCACTATGTCGGTTTATGTCCGAACTAATTTTTCAAAGTTCATCAGCAGGCTTCTGCTGCTGAGCCTGGCGCTTCAGCGCCGGGCGGGGGGCGGATTTCTCAACTACTGATTGTACAATCCCCGCCAGTCATTGATCCGCACCCGAAGGACGTCGTTGAAATTGCGCCAGGAATCGCGGAGAGGGTTTACTTTGGCGTGGGAGCCGTAATACCATTGTACAGGCACTTCTTTGATGCTGTAGCCCCTCTTTCGGGCCAGGAAAAGCAGCTCGACGTCGAACCCGGTCACTGCGCCGCCCCTGATCGTCCCCGCGTCCGCACCATACAGCCGCAGCCGCCGGAAGAGGTCTTGGGCCACGTCGCGGCGCAGGCCCTTGAATCCGCATTGGGTATCTTGCAGACCGGGCAGGGCCAAGAGGCGGACAATGACGTTAAACACGCGGCCCATCAGGTGACGATAAAAAGGCTCGTTATAGCGCCGCGCGCCCGGAGCTTCTCGTGACCCGATGACCATGTCGTGACCCTCCATGAGCGCGGCCAGGGCCTTGTCCGTCTCCTCGATGGGCACCGCCAGGTCCGCGTCGGTGAAAATCACGTACTGTCCCTCCGCTGCCAGGACGCCGGTGCGTACCGTGTATGCCTTGCCCCGGTGATCGTTGCGGATCAGCCGCAGGCCGGGAAAGCTGTCCTTGAATCTTTCGACGACCTGCACGGTGCCATCGCTGCTCCCGTCGTCCACGATGACGAGCTCTGCCGGATAGTCCCGGGCACGCAGGTAGGCGATAATCGTGTCCAGCGTCGTTGGCAGGCGACGCTCCTCGTTATACGCGGGCACGACAATGGATAAAAGGGGTCTATCGTTGCTCACGTTTTCGTTCAACCTCCCGATGTGAAGTCAATGTTCTAGCGAAGCCTCAAGTCGGCAAGTGAGAGATCCACTGTTCGCCGAAGGTCTCTGACCGAGGCGAAATGGGCTCGGTCGGGAGACCTTCGCCCATCACCGTCAAGGGGTTCAGCATTGCTGGGCGACGAGCAGGGACTCGATGTAATCGTCGGATACCCGCCGCGCGCGCTGGATGACGCGCCGCTTGCGCCATGCGCGGGGCAGGCCGAGCAGGGCTGCCAACTGGCCGCGCAACGTCGCCCGCGCCGCCACCCCTCGCCAGGCGCGGAGCGCCGACCATCCACGGCAGATCTGCGCTCGTAGCACCTGGGGCCAATTCTTGCGCCACAGGGTCGAGGGATAGTTTTTCACGATGGTCCAGATGGTGTTGCGGGCCACGTAGAAGCTGGCGATTGGCCCTCCCCCGGTGGCGCTCAGCTTGTGATAAACCACCGCGCGGGGTACGTAAATGCACCTGTAGCCGGCCAGTTGAGCGCGCCAGGCCAGGTCCACGTCCTCGCAGTAACTCCCGAAGTCCTCGTCCAGCAGGCCGATGTCGTCCAACATCGTCCGCCGGTAGGCCGGGGCCACGCCCGCCGCGCCGAAAATCAGCTCCTCCGCGTCGAACTGGCCCTCGTCGCGCTGCCACACCCCCCGGCTATCGGGGATGCCATCCACGCCGCAGTAGTCGCCCGCCGTGTGCAGGGTATCGCGCCGGTCGAAAAGCAGCACTTTGGGCGTGGCCATTCCCGCCTCGGGGTGGCGGTGCAACGCGGCGACCATCTCGGTCAACCAGGCAGGATCGGCCTCGGCGTCGTTGTTCAGCACGGCGAGAATCTCACCCCTGGCGGCGCGAAATCCGGCGTTCACCCCCCCGGCGTACCCGCGATTGGTCGCCAGGGCCACGACCCGCACCTCTGGAAAGTCGCGGGCCAACAGGTCGCGCGAATCGTCGGTGGAGCCGTTGTCCACGACGATGACCTCAAAATACGGGTACGTCTGCCGCCGCAGTGAGCCCAGACAGGTGGGGAGGTGATGCGCGCCATTCCAGTTGGGAACAATTACAGATACCAGAGGCGAGGGGGTATTTTGCACCCCCGACTTAGCCGTTTGCGCCGCTTGCAAAGTAGTCCTCCAGCGCATCCTCCCAGGGCCGCAGGACGATGCCCAACGCCGCGCCGCAGAAATTGCGTAGCGGAGCGTAGAGCGGCGGGGTCGAGAGGCGAGAATACTGGTCGGAGGTGATGGGCTCCACGGGAACGTGGCCCAATCCGGCCATCTGCAGGATTTTGACCGCGAAGTCGTAACGAGAGCAGATCCCCGCGTTGGTGAAATGATAGATGCCATACTGTCCAGTGCGGATGAGCTGAGAGATGGCCGCCGCCAGGTCAAGCGCGTAGGTCGGCGAGCTTATCTCGTCGGTGACCACGCGCAGTGCGCCGTATTCCCTGGCCCTGGTCAGAATCTTGTAGGGGAACGTCTTGCCGCTGCGGGCGTACAGCCAGGCAGTGCGCACGATGTAGCTCCTGTTCCACAGCATCTTCACCAGGAGCTCACCGGCCGCCTTAGAGCGGCCATAGGTGTTGATAGGATGCACTGGATCGAACTCCAGGTAGGGTTCGGTTTTAGTCCCGTCGAACACCTCGTTGGTGCTCACGTGGACCAGGTCCGCGTTGCAGCGCTGGCAGATGAGGGCCAGGTTCTGCGCGCCCAGGGCGTTGACCCGGTAGGCCAGGTCCGGATCGCGCTCGCAGCCGTCCACGTTGGTGTAGGCGGCCGCATTAATCACCACGTCGGGCTTGAAGTCGCGGATAGCCTGTTCGACGCTGGCTCGCTGGGTGATGTCGTACTCGGGCAGGTCCATGCCGAGGAGAGTGTCCTCGCGTAGCACTTCCTGCAACGTGGTACCCAGTTGCCCCTTGCAGCCAGTGATGACGATGCGCATGACGTTTCCTCCGCTCAAATGTGTACAGGCTCCTGTATTTTGGGCGTCTATTATAGCACACAATCGCAGGCTGTCCAAAGGCGCAAGGGAAGATGGGTCAGCGGATCAAGCTGATTGACCCGATAAGTCCACATCGGCTGACCCACATTGGCCCAATCGGCTTCATCGGGTGACCGGTTTCGTCGAGGGCCAGCCCCGACGCTACTTGCGGGGCAGGAGAAAGATGATCGGAATCCCCAGGAAGGCCACGGCTGCGCTCCAGGTGAAAGCGGCCCGCAACCCCAGCACGTCCGCCAGGCGGCCGGTCAGGACGCCCATCCCGGAGCTGATGAGAAAGCTGATGGCCATGTACAGGCCGTTGGCGGTGGCCGGGTTATCCGATGCGCGATCCTGGATGATGGCCATGACCACCGGCGTGGGGGACAGGATAGTGAATCCCAGGGCGACCAGGATGGGGAACAGTATCCACCCATCGGCGGCGAGCAGACCCAACACCAGGAGAGGCGAGACCACCAGGGCGATGAACAGCACCGTGCGCCGTCCCAGCCGGTCGCTGAGGGTGCCAGCGGCCAGCGCGCCCACGGCCCCGGAGAACTCGAGCACGGCCAAAGCTGCGCCGCCGAACCACAAGCTCTTGCCCTCAGAGGACAAGAAAGTGGGCAGGAACGTGGTCAACGCCGCCGACATGAAATTCTTGCACAGGAGAATGCCGGTGATGGGCACGAGCATCCTGCCCAACGCACGCCACATCTGTCCGGAGAAGCCGCGAGGACGGACGGCGCGGGGGACGAAAGGCGCATCCTTGAGCCGCCAGTAGAGCAGGGCCGAGGCCGCCATGCCCACCACCATCACCGGGTACATCCCCTCCAGCTCCCAGAGCGAGGCCGCGCTCACGGCGAGCAACGGCCCCACGGTGCGGGCCAGTTCGCCGCCGGTCATCCAAAAGCTCATTCCCTTGCCCACCCGTACCCCCGAAACACGGGCCACCATCACCGGCCCGGGTACGTGCAGCGCCGCCGAACTTGCACCGGCGACCAGCAGCAAGATGGCGATGACGGCATAGCTGGGAGCCACCCCGATCAGGCTCATGGCTGTGGCGGTGAGGGTAGGGGCTAGAATGACCAGAATCCGCAGATCCATCCGGTCGGCCAGGACGCCGATGAACGGGTTAAAGACCGAGGGGAAGCGATAAAGGGCCGGCAGCAGGCCAGCGAGAGTCAGCGAAAGCCCGAACTTATCAATGATGAGCGGGAGCAGGGGCACGAGGAAGCTGCTGAACACGTCGTGGATAAAGTGACCGCTGGCCAGGATGAGCACCCGCCCGGCTTGAAACGCGGGCTCGGGTTGCACAGATGGCGGGGATGAAGGAGTGTTTTGAGCCGTCATAGTCATCTCTCAGTCACCCGATTAAGCCGATCAAGCCGATGGGGCCGCATCGGCCCAATCCGCTTAATCCGCTTCATCGGGTGACCCACATCGGCTGACCCGCACCGGCTTACACTGTGGGCCCGGCGCGGGTGATGGCCAATTCGCCATCGCCCCAGGTCTCGGCGGCGGTGATCTGCCCGCCGACGACCCTCAGCAGAAGCTGCCACAGCTTCTCCCCCTCCTCCTCGACTGTGCTCTGTCCCTCCAGCACCGAGGCCACCGAGAGGTCCACGTGCTCAGCCATGCGCGTGGCGGTCTGCGGATTGGCGGTGATCTTGATGGTGGGCGCCAGCGGCGCGCCCAACGGCGTACCTCGCCCCGTGCTGAACAGAATCACCTGCGCACCGGCGGCGACCATCCCGGTGATGCTTTCCGCGTCCTGGCCGGGGGTGTCCATCACGTACAACCCGCGACCCGGCGGGCGCTGGCCGTAGTCGAGCACGCCCTGCACGGGGGCACTGCCCGCCTTGTACACGCAGCCCAGCGACTTCTCCTCGATGGTCGTCACCCCGCCAGCCATGTTACCCGGGGTGGGCTGCGAGCCTCGCAGGTTGATACCAGCATCCAGGGCCTCCCGCTCCACGGCGGCGACGATCTCGACGATACGCTGCCGCACCTCCGGGTTCGCCGCCCGCCAGGCCAGGATGTGCTCCGCGCCCATCAGTTCCGTCGTCTCGGAGAGGAGCACCGTCCCCCCGGCGGCGACCACCCGGTCGGCGACCTGGCCGATCACCGGGTTGGACACCAGCCCCGAGGTCGCGTCACTACCCCCGCACTCCAGGCCCACGATGAGATCGGCCAGCGAACAGGGCTCACGCACCTGCCGCGCGGCCTCCTCCACCATCCCGCGCACGACGTCCGCCCCACGCGCTACCGTAGCCGAGATACCGCCCTCGTTTTGGATGCTCAGCACCTCCACCGGCTTGCCACTGGCGGCGATTTCGGCGGCCAGGGCCTCAGCCTGCACGGTCTCGCATCCCAGGCCAACGACGAGCACCGCCGCCACGTTGGGATGGCGGCCCAATCCGGCCAGCACTGCCTGGACGCGGGCTGCATCAAGCTGGGAGCAGCCGTAGGGATGGGGCAGGACGACGGCCTCCGGCACTGTGGCAGCAATGCGT
>JAGGZG010000156.1 GCA_021162125.1 Anaerolineae bacterium | reverse complement strand
GCAGCGCCTCCTCGGCTCGCACCCGGTCGGTGACGTCGCGGTGGGCACCTCGGTAGCCCACCAACTGGCCATTGGGGCCGAACACCGGCACGCCGGTGGTCTCTATGATGACCGTGTGTCCGTCCCGATGAACGTTCCGGTTCACGAGGGCTGTGATGGGCTCTCTTTTTTGAAAGGCTTTCTCGGCCGCGGCTTTCAGCGCCTCGCGGTCGTCGGGGTGGAGGAAATCGGAGTAGTGTTTTCCCAGCACCTCCTCGGGAATGTAGCCCAGGATGCGTGCTACTACCGGGCTGGAGTAGGTATAGCGCCCCTCGGTGTCCATCTCCCATATCCAGTCGCCGGTGTTGGCCGTCACGTCGCGGAATCGTTCCTCGGACTCTATCACCCGTTCGTACAGGCGGGCGTTTTCGATGGCGATGGCAGCTTGCTGGGCGAAGACCTGGGCTAAACGGGCATCGGCTTCGCTGTAGACCCCTGGCTGGCGGCTGTCAATGGTCAGGCTGCCGATCACTTTCTCCTTGGCTATCAGGGGTGCCCCAATCCAGCCGCGCACGTAGTCAGTGTTGGCCAGGCCCTGGAAACGCGGGTCCTGTTGTGCATCGGCGATGACCAGGGGCTCGCCCGAGTTCACCACCTGGCGTAGGAGAGTGTCTTCTGAAAGGGGGGTGGACAACTGCATCACCTGCTCCATGTCTGGGAAGCCCTTCCCGGCAACCACCTCCAGCCGGTCTCCTCGCAACAGGAAAATGGCGGCGCTGTCGTAGGCGATGACCTTCTGCAATTGTTCCACAATCAGGTGCAGAACCTGGTCGAGTTTCAGGGTGGAACCGACGATGCTGGCGGTTTCTTGTAGCGTCTCGGCCACCTGTCGCGCCGCGCGTTCGGCCTCGAATAGCCGCACGTTCTCGATGGCGATGGCTACCTGGTTAGCAAATGTGGAGAGCAGCCGTGCGTGACTTTCGTCAAAATGGCTCGCTTCGGCGTGGGATAGGGTGAGCACCCCCAGCGACTGGCCGGCCGTACCTACCAGTGGCACCCCCAGAAAAGAGCGCTGCACTTCTTTCGTCTCGCACGGAATCCAGCGCGGGTCGGTGGTCACGTCGGCGACGATCACCGGTTGGCCTAAAGTGTCTACTGCCCCACCGAGACCTTTCCCCAGCGGGATGTGCAACTGGGTTTTGATAGTAGCCACCGTCTCCTCGGACATGCCGTAGGTAGCGCCGAAAACGTACTCGCCCCGCCGTTCGTCTCTCAGCATCACACTGCCTATCGTGGCCCCGCTGGCCTGTGCTGCCGCAGCGATGATCTCGGCGAGCAGGCTCTCCTGGTCGGATATGGAGAGACAGGCGCGGCTGGCTTCGTATAGTGTAGTCACCTCCCGCAGCCGGCGCTGGGTTTCCTCGAACAGGCGCGCGTTTTCGATGGCTGCTGCCGCCTGCTGGGCGAAGGACTGGCCCAGGGCCAGTTCCTCTGGCGAGAAGGGGTGCACAGCATCGCGATACACGACCAAAACTCCAATGACGATCCCTCGTGCCATCAGAGGAAGGACAACGTAGCTATGGAAGCCCTCCTTGACCATCAGTTCGCGCAAAGCTTCAGTACGGGGGTCAGTGTGTGCATCTATCACGTGCACCGGCTGGGGGATGTCGAGAACGCGGCTGCCGGGCACCTGGCGATAGCGGCGGTTGATGGTCTCCACGTACTCCGCCGAGAGGCCAACAGAGTGAGCACAGGAGAGGGTCTCCGTCTCCGGGTCTAACAGGAAGATGGCCGCCCGCTCGGCGTTCAGCACGATCAGCGCACTGTCGGTCACCTGCGCCAGGGTGCTGGTCAAGTCCAGGTGGGCTGTGATCTGCTGGGCGGCGGTGGCCAGGGCTTCCACGCGGCTGGCCCGTCGCCGCTCGTCCTCAAGTAACTGCGCTCTCTCGACGGCCATGCTGGCCTGGGCGGCGAAAGCCTGCACGCGGGCCACATCCTCTTCGTTCATGCGCTGTCGCGCGGCGACGACCAGTGTGCCCCGCACTTCGTCGTCCACCACCAGGGGTACTAGCAGTGCTGATTTTACCTTTACCAGCCGCGCTACCGCCGGAGCCAATGATTTCATGGCCTTGTGCGAGAGCAATCCGGCCAACAGGCCGGCGACGTCGTCACTCAGGACAGGCTGCCGGTCGTGTTGTAGACGGCGGTAGACCTCATTTCTGTCCGGGACAAATTCATGACCGCGCAGGGAAAATCCGACGAGTTTCTCCACCTGCGCGATTACTTTGGAGTCATAGGCCAGCGCCTTGAGTACCAGGCAGTCACGTGCTTCATCGGTCAGGAAGATCAGGCTGCCGGCGTATCCGAAAGTGTCTACCATCCCCTCGGCGATTGTTTGCAGCACCTCGTCCAGGCTCAGAGTGCTGATCAGCGCCTTGTTGATCCGTTGCAATAAACGCAGCTCGGCTTCTTGCTGCTGGCGAGCGGTAACGTCGCGGTAACGTTGCTCGCTCTGTTGCTCGTGCTGGGGCATCTCCGACTTGGCGTCCTGTTCTTGGTTGCCCACCCTTTCTTCTTGTCCGTGCATAGTTTCTCTCCCCTGTGTGTCCATTCTGTTGTCATTATACAATCCCTATTCTTTTCCGTCAAGGAGTTCTTCTGAGATGCCGGGCACTTGCGAAGTGCCCGGCATCTTGCAGTTGACACATTGCCAGAGATGTGATAGAGTTCTCTCGGAAAGTGGTTGTTGTGGGACACTGCAACGAATACTTTGACAGAGTTTACAGTGAGCGAACCTGTCCTGAGCGTAGTCGAAGGAGTCGAACTGCTCAGTACAGGTTTGGAATAAAACGAATGGCTGGGTGAGAGAGAAATTCGTTTGTTTCCCAATTCGCTGTAGTGTTGTGTGGGCAAAAACACCTCTTTTCGAGAAAGCTCTGATACATTGGAGAGGGTTCAAACACGAGGGGATATATCCATGCCAAAAACTGCTTTCGTTAACCTGACCACGGGCCAGATTTCTGTGGCCGAGACTGATGCCGACACCCTGCGCCGCTGGCTGGGCGGGCGTGGCTACGCAGCAAGCATCCTTTTCGACAATGTAGGGCCGGACGTTGTCCCCCTGGACGCGGACAACTGGCTCATCTTCTCCGTGGGGCCGCTCACTGGCACGCCCTGGCCCACCGCTGCGCGGTACCACGTCACTTTCAAGTCGCCGCTGACCGGGGCGTATGGTTACGCCAACGGCGGCGGATTCTTCGGCCCGGAGCTGGCCCACGCCGGCTACGATGCACTGTTCGTCGTTGGGCGAGCGCCATCGCCCGTGCTGCTCCACGTCACCCCCGATGACGTTGAGATTCTGCCAGCCGATTCACTGTGGGGGCTGGAGGTCTCAGCCGTGGAGGAGAAACTCACCAGCGGCGATCCAAAGCGTGGACGGGTGGCCTGCATTGGCCCGGCGGGAGAACACCTGGTGCGCTTCGCTGGCATTATCAGCGATCGCAGCCGGGCGGCTGGTCGCTGTGGCGGTGGGGCGGTGATGGGTTCCAAAAACCTGAAGGCGGTGTGGGTCGAGGCCCAGGGGCACGGGAAAGATGTCCCGGCGGAGTTCAAAGCTGTCGCACGGGAGGCATCCCGCCGGCTGACTGCTCATCCCGGCATTCAGTCGCTCTCACGTTGGGGCACGGCCCACCTCATCGCGCCGAAGAACGCCAGCGGTGACCTTCCGGCTAAAAATCACCAGTTTCCCCAGGTGCCCTTCGTTAATCGGGTGGACGCTGAAGCCCTGGATGGCTACGTCGTCCAGCACAAAGGCTGCTACGCCTGCCCCATCCGCTGTGGGCGTGTGAGCCGGGTGCCCCGTGGCCCGTATGCGACGCACACCGGCGGCCCGGAGTACGAGACGATTGATGCCCTGGGGCCGATGTGCTGGCTGGACGACATGGCGGCCATCATCCACGCTAACTGGCGGTGCAACGAGCTGGGACTGGATACCATCTCCACCGGGGTGGTGATCGCTTTTGCCATGGAGTGTCACCAGCGGGGCTTGTTGCAGGATGCAGAACTCTCGCTGGAATGGGGCGATCCGCAGACGGTGCTGGGTCTGATTGAGCGCATCGCCCGCCGGGAGGGGATAGGGGAGCTTCTGGCCGAGGGCACGGCACGTGCGGCGCGGGCTATCGGTCCCGAGGCGGAACCGCTGGCCATGCAGGTCAAGGGCATGGAGCTACCCCGCCAGGAGCCGCGCATTGCCAAAGGGTTTGGGCTGGGGCACGCCACCTCGAACCGGGGTGCCGATCATCTGTACGCCCTGCCGACCATTGACCTGGCCGGCGCGTGGGATGTCGCCGAGCGGCTGTTCCCTGACCTCCTGCCCGACCTGATGGACGTGGCCAACGAGACTTACAAGCCGGACATGGTCGTCTATACCGAGCACTACAACGCCGTATCCGACGCACTGGGCATCTGTAAATTCTCCACCACCGAGACGTTTGCCCTTTTCCCGGAGGACGTGGCTCGCGGGTTGAGTTTGCTCCTGGGGCACGAGATCACCGGCGATGAGTTGTTGCTCGTTGGCGAGCGCATCGTCAACCTGGAGCGGCTGTACAACGTGCGCCAGGGGTTCGCCCGGGCACAGGACCGGCTGCCCCGCCGTTTTACGGCAGAGCCGGTTGACGTGTGGGCTTTTACCCCGCACCCAGAGACCGGTGAGATGGTTCGCTCTGCCGAGCCGGTGCGCCGCGCGGCCCTGATTGACCTGGAGCGGATGCTGGATCGCTACTACGCCCTGCGGGGGTGGACTTCGGAGGGTGTTCCCACGCGGGACACTTTGTGCCGGCTGGGTTTGGAGGGGATATACGTTCCCTAACCTGCACTACGCCTGGCGCAGCGCCCGCCAGATCGCTTTGATCGAGGGCCGTTTGCCGTAGGTCAGCAGGCCCATGCGGAAGATTTTCGCCCCGCCCCACAGACAGAAGGCGATGGCTATGACCAGCGTCACCAGGCTGATGACCACGTCCACTGCTGGCACTTCGCCCATCCCCAGGCGCAGGAGGATCATCGTCGGCGCGGTCAGCGGGAAGTAACTCAGGATGCGAGCCAGGAGTGAGTTCGGGTTGGCCATGATGGCCCCCATGAACCACATGGGCACGAATGCGCCCATGGAGAAGAATCCAGCCAGTTGCTGCCCCTCGCGGGCGGTTGTGCCCAGGGAACCGACGGCAGCCATGATGGTGGCGAAGAACAAATATCCCAGCAGGAAGTAGATCAGGGCCAGCACCAGCGTGCCTACACCGAAGGGCAGTATGCCGCTCACGGCAAATATCACCGCTACTCCGCCCAGCAGCGCCCATCCCGCGCCAAACCAGATGATTATCTGGGTCAGGCCCACTGCTCCCAGACCCAGTATTTTGCCCGCCAGCAACTCGGTCGGGGTGAGCGAGGAGATCAATATCTCGACTACCCGTCTTTCCTTCTCCTCGCCGACTCCTTGCAGCAGGAACCCGGCGGAGACGAAGATGGTGATCGAGAGCATGGCCGAGAACATGATGGGCAGTACAAAGCTCGACAGGACAGTCCACACGTCACTTTGGCCGGTCTCTGCTCTCTCGCTCAGCGCCACTATGCTCATATCTGCCGGGTGGCTCACCCGCTGCTGAAGGGTGGGATCAACCTGCCCGGCCAGCAAGTGGGCTACCAGGAAAGCATCGATCTCGTCGCTATCCATTGCCATCGCACCGGAGATGCCCCGCCCTTTAGTATAACCCATGACTTTGCCGGTCGCCATGTAATCAGCAGGGATGACCAGGTAGCCAGAGATGTCTCCCGCTACCAATGCCGCACGTGCCGCCTCTTCATCGGCGTAGGGGATGAACTTGTCGGCGTACTGTGGCAGCGGCGGGGTGAAAATGCCGGTGTGGTCCACGTAGCCTATCCGGTTATCCTGTGGGATGAACTGGTTTCCAAGACCTTGAAAGAACTGCTCGGCTTGCCCGCCGAATAGACCAGCCACCACCAGAGCGATCAGGCCCAGTGCCGGGGGAAGGAGTGTGCTGAAGATCACGCCCGGCCGGGTGATGGTGGTGACAAACTCGTGCGTTGCGACCGTCCAGATTTTCTTCACGTCCATTTCCACTTTCATCGCGCGCCCTCCTTGACCGCCGTGATGAAGATTTCCTCCAGCGAAGGGGCTGCTACCTCGAAGTGGGTGATCGTCGCTTCGCGGGCCACGAGCTGGCGTAGAATGTCCTGCGGTGACGTATCGGCGCGCAGGAAGACCAGGTGGTCCGCTCCCCGCTTCTCGATGCGCAACACTCCCTCCAGGCCCTCAAGCGAATCATCGCTGCATAGCAGGATGGCGTGCTGTGCATGACGGGACTTGATCTCGGCTAGCGGCCCGTATAGCACCGCCTGTCCCTCGTTGATCAGCAGAATGCGGTCGCACATCTGCTCCACCTGGCCCATAATATGTGTGCTGAAGATAATCGTCTTCCCCGCCTGGTGCATCTCGCGGATCATCTCCTTGAGCAGGTCGGTGTTGATGGGATCCAGTCCCTGGAAAGGCTCGTCCAGGATAAGCAGGTCGGGGTCGTGGACGATGGTGGCCACGAATTGCACTTTCTGTTGCATCCCCTTGCTCAGCTCTTTGACCCGCTTGCGCTGCCATTCGGAGAGCCCCACCCGTTCCAGCAATGCCTCGGCGCGACTTTTGGCTTCACGGCGGCCCATCCCTTTCAGCCGCGCCAGGTAGGTCAGGCATTGCACCACGCGCAGGCGCGGGTACAGCCCCCGCTCCTCGGGCAGGTAACCGATGCGCGATTTGGTGTGGGTGTCCACTGCACCGCCCAGCACTTTTATCTCCCCCGCGTCGGGCTTGAAGATGTCCAGCAACATGCGAATGGTCGTCGTCTTCCCCGCTCCGTTAGGGCCTAGCAGGCCGAAGATCTCCCCTCGCTCGACGGTGAAGCTCAGACCATCCACGGCCCGCAGGCCATTGAACTCCTTTACCAGGTTATGTGCTTCAACAGCGTACATTCCTCCTCCTCATCCTTGTCCCCTGAGTCTCCCTGCTCACCAATACTAGTACGCACTTGATAGCGTTTTTATTCGCACCTCAGCGCGCCGGTGGGACACACACTCGCGCACAATCCACACGAGCGGCAATCATCCTCGTTCAGGTGCATCTCCTTATCCACGAGCTCGCGGGCCTCGTATGCGCACACAGTCACACAGCGCCCGCACTCGTTACACAACCCGGCCTGGAAAGTGAAAACCAGTGGTGCGTGCGATTCTCCGTCTGTCTCTACCAGGTGGGGCAGGGCCAGGCCGCGCAGGTCGGCCGGCGAGGCGTAGCCGTGTTCGTCGAGCCAGTGGCCCAACCGATCCACAGTCCGACCAAACCAGTTTATCCCTTTCAGCAGGGGGGTGGTGTGCGCG
The DNA here is from genome assembly GCA_021162125.1 of Anaerolineae bacterium. Taxonomy (GTDB): domain Bacteria; phylum Chloroflexota; class Anaerolineae; order JACIWR01; family JACIWR01; genus JACIWR01. Next base: position 11,234 of record JAGGZG010000156.1, on the reverse strand, counting down.
CCTACCGCCGTCGCCCCGACCATTAGCATCTCCACCATGTCCTCGGCTGTGCTCACCCCGCCGGTGGCTATCACGGGTACTTCTGGATGGCGCAGGCAGACGTCGGCCACGATGCGCACGGTGAGCGGTTTGAGGGCCGCGCCGCTTAACCAGGCATAGCCTCGCCGCCCGCCCAACGCCGGACGCCCGGTTTCAATGTCCACGTGCAGGGCCGGGCCCAGCGAGTCTATTGCCGTGATCCCGTCTGCACCGGCCGCCAGGCAGGCGTCTACGCAGTCGAGCAGGTCGGGCCAGTTGGGACTGACCTTGGCCAGCACCGGCACGTCAGTCAGCCCTTTGGCTGTCTTCACCAGGGACACCATGTCGGCGGCGCGGTACGACACCACCTCCAGCATGTCGGCCCCGGCGCGGACCAGGTCACGGGCCAGGGCCTCGACCTCCTGGGCCGTGTGTCCCACGCTGGCGATGACTAGCCCATCAGCGCTGGCCAGGGCGGGCAACTCGTGCTTGATCCATTGGGAGGCGGGTAGGTCGGCCCACTTTTCGGTGTTCAACAGGCTGCCGCGACCGATGCCGGTGATGTGGGGTGTGGGGTTCACGGCCGCTGCGCGGGCAATGGTCTTGGTCACAGCAGCGGCGGCTCCGGCCTCGAAGCAGCGACGGATACCCCGCGCGCTCCACGTCAGCGGCCCGGAGGAGACGATCAACGGATTGGCGAGTTCAATCCCGCATAGGCGGGTTCTCAGATCGGCCATAGCCTCACCTCGTTTTCGCGTAGCGATACGATGCTGGGTCTGATTGAGCGCATTGCCTTTCCCGGAGGACGTGGCTCGCGGGCTGAGTCTACTTCTGGGGCGCGAGGTCACCGGGGACAGGCTGTTGTTCACTGGCGAGCGCATCGTCAACCTGGAGCGGCTGACAACTTTATTATAGCAGAGGCGCGTCAGGATAACAAATGCCCCGCTTGCGCAGACTGCCGACTTACGCAAGGGGGCAAACCCAGCTAGGTAGGTTGGGTTGAGGCGAAGCCAAAACCCAACCTACCTAAGTCACCGTTGGTTGCGCTTAGGGGGCCGGCTGCTCTGCAATGCCTGCCGAATACGAGGCACGGCCTCCCGCGCCGCTTCTTCTCCGAGAGCTATAATCTCCGCCGCCCGGGAGAAACCGTTGAGAAGAGTGATACTGTCGTCCAGCGCCGGATGGATCAGTATCTCGGGATTAGCCTCCTGCAACTTATAGGCCATGATCTGGCCCTCCATGATGCCCACTGTCCGTCGCAGGGTCTCGATAATCAAGGGAAGCTGGGTCAGAGGCAGTCCCTGCTGCTCCACCTCCAGCAGTCGGGATAGACCGTTAACCCCTGTGGAGACATCCACGGCGATGACCACGTTGGCCCCCATCCCGCGCACGACGTCGGCCGGCAGGTTGTTGAGTACACCCCCATCCACCAGGAGATAATCGCCCAGGCGGAAGGGGGCGAAAACGCCCGGCAGGGAGACGGTAGCCCGTACTGCATCAACGACAGAACCGCTATTCAGTACTACCTCTTGACCGCTGATCAGGTCCACAGCCACCAGCGACAAGGGAATCTTCATTTCCTCGAAAGTTTTATCCCCCAGGTAAGTGGTCAGATACTCCTGCACTTTTTGCCCCTCAACCAGACCTCGCCGGGGCAGGCTACGGTCCAGCAGAGTGATCAGATTCCGCAGCCGTGCCATGCGCAGGGCCTCTTTCTCGATGTAGTCGGCACTCAGGCCCGAGGCGTAGGCGGCGGCGATCACCCCGCCCATGCTGGTCCCGGCCAGGAAATCAATGGGAATCCCCTCCTGTTCCAGCACCTTGAGTACCCCGATGTGGGCCAGGCCACGTGCCCCACCCCCGCTGAGGGCCAGACCGATTTTTGGTTGCCGATAAAAGTAAGTCATCAGTCATTCACCTCCCGGCGTTGATAGGTGGCGATGGCTTCCAGCAGATGTTCTCGACGGAAATCCGGCCAGAAGACAGGAGTGGTCCAGAACACAGCTCCTACAGCCTGCCAGATCAAAAAGTTGCTGAGGCGTTGTTCCCCGGCCGTGCGGATGATGAGCTCAGGATCGGGCAGTCCCGCTGTGTAAAGATAGCGGGCGAAGGTTGTCTCGTCGAGAGCTTTCGCATCCAGATCACCCCGTCGGCAGGCAGCGATAATGGAGCGGGTGGCGTCCAATATCTCCGCCCGTCCACCGTAGTTGAGTGCCAGGTTGAGGACGAGCCCTGTATTGTTGGCAGTCAGACGCATGGTTTTGTCCAGGGCTGCCAGCAACGACGGCGGCAATCCCCGGCGACGGCCGGCCAGTTGCACCTTAACGTTGTTGCGGTGGAGCTCGTCTGCCTCCTTGTAAGCGGATTCTTCGGCCAGTTGTATCAGAAATTTTACCTCTTGCTCCGGGCGCCGCCAGTTCTCTGTAGAGAAAGTGTACAGGGTGAGAACTTCTACTCCCAGCTCGATGCAGGCCTGCACTGTGTGACGCACAGTTTCCACGCCTGCCTTGTGTCCAGCAACCCGTGGCAGGCCGCGCTTCTGTGCCCACCGTCCGTTGCCGTCCATGATAATGGCGATGTGGCGGGGAATGTTACCCCCGACCATCGTCTCGCCACCGGTTTTTTCTTGCGTCATGGTTATTAACTATCTCCTGTTTGTCTTGTTCATCCATCTTACCAGAAGATCAAGAGGTCTGATCCTGGCCCGTAGCCTGGCGTAGGCTGTCCCCTTTTGCATCAGCATACAAAGAGCTCGCCAAGCTGGGCCCTCCCTCCGGGCCAGGCGCATAAACAGGCCGGGACACCAGCGATAAATCCACCCGCAGACCCGCGCTGTGAGCAGGTCGGGCATAAGTTCCGCATCCACCGCTTGCTCGTAAGGCCGCAGGTCAACCTCGTTTTGCTCTAACGCAGCCTGGATCACCGGCGCGGCCAACCGGGCGCTGCGGATGGCGTAGTATATCCCTTCGCCGCTCCAGGGGTCAACCAAACCGGCCGCGTCGCCCAACAGAAGCACCGGGCCTCGCTGAATGGCCATACCCGGTTGGCGGTGGGGCAGAATATGACCAGACCTGTAGCGCAGGTGGTGTGGCGCGTGGCCCAGTCCGGCAGCCAGAAAAGCCTGGTAATAGGCTTTCAGCTCCCTGCCCCGGCGGTGAAATCCGCCCACGCCAATGGAAAGGTATCTCTGCTTGGGGAATAGCCAACCGTAGCTGCCTGGCAAGGTGCCCAGGTCCAGAGCGACAGCTTCTTCCCATGCCGCTAAGGTCGAGCGGGACACGTTGAACTCGCCCTCGATGGCCATGCTGAAAGGCACTCCCTGCATCAGCCCCAGGCTCCTGGTCACGACGCTGAAGGCCCCATCGGCCCCAACGACAATACGGGCCGGCCAATCCTCTCCACCGGCGGTCACCCACACCCGCTCCCCGTCCACCGCTACCCGCTCAACGGCCAGCCCCTCAACGACCTGGGCTCCGGCCGCCTTCGCCTGTTCAACCAGGAAAGCGTCGAACCGGTCGCGCATCACCGTGTAGAGGAGAGGGTGAGGTGAGCGTAGAGTGATCTGCTCCGCACAACCCTGGCTGAGAACTACGCTGTAGACAGCCCTCTCCACGACCGGGATGATGTCAACGTCCAGGAGATACAGGGTGCGGACGGGCAGACCCCCGGCGCAGGGCTTATAACGGGGCAAATACGCTTTCTCCAAAATGACTACATTCATCCCACATCGGGCCAGTTCCCGCCCCAAAGTTGCCCCGGCCGGGCCGGCCCCGACAATGATCACATCATGCATGGGAATCTATCCCCAGACCCAACTATACACTTCTGGGAAGAACCTCCCGCAGGCATTGTGACCTGCGGGAGGTTTCCGGCGTAGTACTTATGCGGATTTCTGTGTCGTTTTCTTTTTTGCCAGCTTCTCGACCTGCGCGGCCAGCTCATCGAGCTTGCGATTCAGCTCTTCGATGTCTTGACGGGAGACCGGGGTCACGCTGGCACGGGCCTTGTCGAGTTCCTCGCGCACCAGCTTGCGCAGTTCTTCCCGCTCCGCCTCGCCCCGGGCCACCAGCTTGTCAATAATGCCGGGTGCCTCCTCGGGCCTGACCTCCCCTTCTTCGACCAGTTTGTCCACGAACTTCTTTACCTTGTCGCGGGTCAGCGTCAGCACCCCTAACCCCGCCAACACACCCTTTTCGATCAATCCAACCATCGTTCGTTTACCTCCTATCGTGATTTTACGTCTTACGCCTTGCGTCTTACGTTTTACGTTTTACGTTTTACGTCTGATGTTTCACGCACTCCGATTTTTTGCGCTATGCACATCCCTCCTTTCCCTGGCGGGCCCAAATGGCCATCACTTCCGCCGTTGCCCCCACCACCAGACGATCAGCAAGAGAGCGCACGCTGCCAGGGCGTTGCCGGCTGCAACTGCGTATGTAGTCTGATCGGTCCGGCATTCTCCTGGTCGGGCATTGCCGAGGAGGGCGAGAAGCAGCACTCCCACCAAAGCCCACGTGATCTCAGGAGAGAAACTGTCGAGCCTTTCCTTGAGACGCTCGATTGCGATCCAACCGAGGACGCAGGCCAGCGCTATCAGGACTATCGCTAAGCTGATGAGTGTGCTTTCTCCCATCGCCGAATCCTCTCGGCCCTTATAGCATTACCCTACGACATTTGCGTTGCCCGCGCAAATTCTCGATCAACGATTTGGTCATTGGGTCATTGGTCATTTGCGGCTTTGCCGCGCTATGCCTGACTATGGCGAATGCTGACCACAGCAGCTCCCAGCACGGTCAGGGCCACCAGGATCAGCACCCGCCGGATGCCGATCAGATCGGCCAGACCGCCAGCCAGGAGCAAGGGCAGCGTATTAGCCGCGTTGGCCAACGTCAACTGAGCGGCAACGACCCGCCCCCGCATAGCTGCCGGCGGGTGCTCCTGCAAGATCGCCCGGGCTGGAATCATGACCAGGCTGAATCCAAGTCCCAACCCCACGGCCACCGGCAGGAAGAGAAGCAACCAGGTGCCCTCCGCCTGGCGCATGGCGGCCAGCGGAACCAGAGTCAGCCCCAGGATAGAGAGGCCAATATTGACCCAACGCTCCCTGCGGTGCAGACTCTTTCGTCGCCCTACCAGGACCAGGCCCAAGCCGAATCCCACCCCCACGGGCACGACGAGGTAGATCGCGTCTTCCAATCGCAGTCCCAGATCACGGGCCACGAAGCCGGGCGCCAGCGTGGAGAGCACCAGCGAGACACTGGAGACCAGTACCAGTTGAGCCGTGACCAGGGAGGTCAGGCGGTCACTGACAATGAAATGCCAGCCGGCTTTGAAATCGGCCCACAGCCCGCTCAGAGAGCGACTCTCACACGCCGACGTTCTCTCCCGGGGCAGCGTTGCCGAGAGGGCCGTGGCCGCCAGGTTGAGCAGGACGGCGGCCAGACCTACCGCTTGTGCGCCGCCCAGTTTCAGCAGCAGGGGAGCCAACACGACCAATCCGGCTCCTTGCGCGGCCAGAAGTGAGACGCTGAAAAGCGAATTGGCCCTCACTATCTGTTCCGCGCTCACCAGACGGGGGACAGTGGCCCCTTCGGCTGCGGCTACGAACTGGGTCAGAGCGGCCAGGGAGAAATTGCACAGATAGATGGCCGGCAGCAGGAGCAGCGGTGGCAGGAAATGCACGGCGGCCAGGAAACCCGAAGCTACCAGCGCGCGCAGAACATTGCTGGTCGTCAGTACCCCGATCCGCTCATGGCGATCCACCACCACCCCGGCTATCAATCCGAACAGGAAACCCGGCAGGGTAGAACAAAAGATCATCAGCCCCATCTGAGCGCTGGAGTGGGTGATCTCCTCCACCAGGGTTATGGAAGCGAAATAGATAGCGTAGGAGGCAGTCATGGACGCGAACAGCGCGCCACACAGCCGTCGGAAAGCCGAATTTTTGAACACTGAAGAAGTCGTTATTGACATAGTCATTTACCACCGGCTCGTGGTCCGTGCCCATCGCCTTTGCGGTACTCCTGCTCCCAGATGGGATCCATCACTTGCGCCACGGCATCGTCGTACTGGATTAGCCCGTCGCGGTAGGCCGGGTCTATCATTGCCTGGAACGCAGCATCGTCCTCCGGGTCCGGCTCGGTCGCCTCCAGGATGCGCCGGAAGTCGCGGTGGTGATCGCGGATGATGCAGGGCATCAGCCAGTTGTTGTGCTCTTCCGGCTTCGTCGCCGCGTAGCCGTACTCGTGTTGCCACTTACGGATGGCTTTGAAGAACGGCTCCTCCAGGATGTCATTCAGCGTTTTGCCCTCCCGAAAGGCATCGTTGACGTTGACCGGCGAGTAGGGCACGAAGACGCAGGGCATCACTTTTCCGTTCCAGTCGAAGTAGAGGTAGCCGCCCTGGCGGCCGGCCGAGATGCAGCCATCGGAGACGGTACCCAGATTCCAGAAGTCGGGCAGGAAGTATTTTTTCTCGCGGATTACCTGCCAGGCGCGCTGCCACATCCACGCCCGTTGCTCCGGCGTGGGGAGCAGGTCCAGAGTGATGCCCCGGCCGATGGGCATGTACTGGAAGATCCAGCCGTAGATGGCTCCCTGCTCCTCGAAGAAGAAGTCGAGGAACTCGTCGGAGAGGATCTCCTCGCAGTTCTCGCACGTAGCAGTGAGCGAGATGCCGAAAGGCACACCGACCTGTCGCAGGTTGGCCATTGCGGTCAGCACCCGCTGGAAGACACCTTTGCCCCGCCGGGCGTCAGTGCGCTCCTCCCACCCCTCCACCGAGATGGCCGGGGTAATGTTGCCCACCTCGGCCATGCGGGCGGCCATTTCCCCGTCAATCAGTGTTCCGTTGGTGTACATCAGGAAGAACATGTCCTGGTGTTTGGCCGCCATGTCGAGAATCCCCTTGCCCTGCGAGCGATAGGCCAGCGGCTCGCCACCGGAAATGACGATGAAGCCCACCCCCCAGAGCGTCTTGGCCTCGGTGATGATGCGGTCGAAGACATCCCAGTCCAGTTTCTCGCTGTCGTGGCCGGAACTGGCATAACACCCCTTGCAGTGCAGGTTGCACAGCTTACCTGGCGAAATGACCACGAAGCTCGGTGGGCCGTAACCGTTATGCTCCTCATAGAAATGTTCCAGTGCGGCCTTGTGCTCCTCGCGCAGAAAAGCATTCGTGACCAGGCCACGTAACAAGCCCCTCACTACGGCATCGGAGATATGGCCCTGAGCCAGAGCACGTTCCACTGAGTGCACAATGGCCCGGACGATGTACGCCTTGTCCTGGGTGACGCGAGGTGGACGTTGCTTGTTGACTTCGGATGCGTTCTCCAACTGCTGGTTGATGCGCCGATCCACGTAGCTCACCAACAGACGGCGGATCTGTTCGTGATGTACTACATTAGCCGTGATGTTGGCAAACGTTTCAGCCTGTCCGGCTGATGCAGCCAGATGAACTACGTTTTCCAGTTTCATTGTTCCTCGTTTTGACCTCCTTCACAAGTCTAAGATCAAGGGATAATCAGTAGCTGAGAATTTGAGTAGCCCGCGCTCTCTAGCGCGGACCGGGAGCGGCGTTAGAGAACGCCTGCTCCTCACTTTTCCCAAGTACTGATAATCAGTACTTGAGAAAAGTCGGTGCTGCTGCCGCGTCGCCTGGACGTGAACGTCCAGGCTGAGTAGGCCAAGAGTGCTGAAGCACCCTTCGCCAATGCGGACGGCAGCTCCGAGGCCACCACAGCCTGCTTCAGCAGGCTTCTGCTGCCGAGCCTGGCGCTTCAGCGCCGGGCGGGGGCGGATTTCTTAACTACTGATAATCGTTTGTTTGCTGCCCCTGCAGATTTAACGATAGTCCGGCAGCGGCAACGGTGGCCGCCTCAGTATAAAACGCCGCGCGGTATTGACTATAGAGCGTCGCAGGATGCCCCAACCCTCGCGCGTCCGCCGGCTCGACGCATACACCACTAGCTGGGGATCAAAGCGGACGTGCGCGCTGCGGTTCACGCGTAGGGAGAGGTCGGTGTCCTCGCCCGAAGCCCAGTTCACCGGGAATCCCCCCGCTGCATGGAAAATTCCCCGCCGCACGGCAAAGTTGCTACCCCACCACAGACTGCGCCCCACGCGATTGCTCAGAGCCAGCCCCCACGTGATGGGATAGCGGATAGCCCATCTCTGGTAGAGATGGCCGTCGTGCCAGTACACCGGGCCGTATACGCCACCCAGGGCTGGATCGGCCTCGAAGTGGGCCGCGATGCGTGCCAGCCAGTCAGGCGGCACGATAGTGTCGGCGTCAGTGCTGGCGATGATCGTCCCCCGCGATTCCAGAAAGCCCGTCTGTCGAGCGCGGGCGACGCCCTTGCGCGGCTCGTACACTACGCGGGCACCGAAGCGACGGGCGATCTCGGCTGTAGCGTCGGTGCTCCCGTTGTCTACCACCACGATCTCAAACTGAGAGGGTGGGTAGGTTTGCTCACGAAGCGCCTGCAAACAGCGACCCAGGTATCGTTCTTCGTTGTAAGCCGGTATCACAACTGAGATAAACATCTTTCGTTCGTTATCCTCCTATATTCAGTAGATCACAATAATCCGTAGCGGCGGACGGCTCTGTCCGCCGCTACAAGTGGGACGAGAACATCAGGCAGGCTGGTAGCGGGCCACGTAGCATCTCACCCCCGCCCGTGCCTGCTCTGCCTGGTAGTCAGGGCAGGAAAGGCAGGTAGCGAGGTCGGTCAGAATGCGGTCCGTGAACTGGCATTCCAGCCTGGCCTGGATGAAATGTCCTCGCTTCCTGTCCACCCGCAGGAAAGTACAGACCTCCAGGTGCTGGCACAGGGGTGCGTCTTCCAGTTCAAATAGCGGACAGGTGCGACACAACTCGCGAGCCTCTCCCACCGCGTAGAAGTTGACGCCGGCCGTGCAGCGATACGGTTCCTCCGGTTTGGGCCCCGTCCCCAAAAATTGGCAGTCGCTCATCATCACACTCCCCATAATCTGGCACCGGCTACCGTCTCTGGCGAGGACCAGAGCAGGCAAGTCAGCACCACGTGAACAAGGATCCATAACAGTAGAGCAAGGACGAGCAAGATCACCACTCTGATGACCCACATTTTCGGCGAACGGCGCTCCTCCTCACCTTCCTCACCTTCTCCATTCCGGCAGTTCATCGTCCGCCTCCATCGTTCCGAACGCGCCTAGGATGTCCACGTCTTCCAGTGGAAACTCGCGTGCTACGCGGCGCAGGAGCGCGTTCATCAATTGAGCGCGATCCTCGCGCGTCAATCCTTCCAGTGCCTGCTGCAAATTCTTCTCGACGAGCTCGGTCAGGAAGGCCACTTTTTCCTCGCGACTCAGGCGGGCCATCCACCTGGTCAGGGCCTCGCCCGCCAATTCCATGATCTCCTGCTGGCTCAGACGACTGACAAGCGTCCGCGCCAGGCGACTCTTCAAATTCATCGTTATCACATCCCTTTTTGGAAGGCAATTCTATACGCGCTCAGGATAGAAAGCCAGCCCTACTGTCCCTGGCCCCACGTGGGTGGCGATGGCCGGGCTGAGCTCGCAGACGAACATCTCCACGCAGTTGAAGCGTTCGGTGACTTGTTGCCTGAGCTTTTCGGCCTCGTCGGGTGCGTCGGCGTGGGTGATGGCCGCGTGCACTGTGGTCCCTGTCCCCATGCGCTCTTCTATGATCTCCAGCAGGCGACGTTTGGCTTTACGGGTAGTGCGCACCTTCTCCAGCACGTCAATGCGTCCCTCGTTGAAATAGAGCACCGGCTTAACCTGGAGCACCGAGCCAACCAACGCCGCCGCTCCGCCGATGCGCCCCCCTTTGTGCAGGTATTCCAGCGTGTCCACGACGAAAACCACCATTACGCGGGGGATCAACCCCTCGACCATCCTTGCCACCTCCTCGGCGCTCTGTCCCTCCGCTGCCGCCCGCGCTGCCGCTGTGGTTAACAGTCCCAGACCCATTGAGGTGCAGCGCGAGTCTATCACGTGGATGGCTGGCGGCTTTTCCCCGGCCGTGGTTGCCTCGGCGATGAGGGTCTGCCGCGCGGTCAAAGCGGAATCCACAGTGCCGCTGATGTCGCTGGAGATGTGGACGGAGACGATGCCCTCAGCCTCCTGGCTCAGACGGCGATAGAGTTCGACAAAGTCGCCGACCGAGGGTTGGGATGTGGTGGGCAGCGAATCGGCATCCCTCAGCTTTTCATAAAATGCGGCACTCGTCAGGTCTACCCTGTCGCGGAAGGTTTGTTCCCCGAAGTGAACGTAAAGGGGAACGACGTGTAGTCCGTACTGCTTCACCATTTTATCTGGCAGGTAGGCGCTGCTGTCAGTGACGACAACTGTTCTGGTCATTATAATCTCCTTTGAAAAATTGATAACAAACCAAAAAGACAAATATTTTCGCCAAAAAAACCGCTGTTTCTTTAAATACCGATGGCTTTCATCACCTCCTGGGCAAAGTCTGAGAGCATACGCTTGCGTTCGGTGCTCAGTTTGGAAAGAGAGTCCTGGTATCTGTGAGTGTAAGAAAGAAGCATGGTCGTGAAGCGGCGGTTGGCCCGCTCTACCAGGGATAGTCCCAGAGTCAAGCCGGCCAGAGCGTTGAGCCCCAGCTCGCCCGGCAGGCCGCGTAGATGCTCAAACAGGCGTGAGGCCATCGCATCCTCTTTGAGTTGGTACAGGCTCAGGATAGTGGCAGTAATCACCTCGGCGCTGTAGAGCATCGGCGATTGGCGCTCCGGGATGCGCAGCAGAATCTCGTTCAGCAAATCCTCGTAATCAGTGCCCTTGCCTTCTCGCAGGGCCTGCAAGATGCGCTCTTTGACGGCTTCCCACTCCTCCCTGTCCCAGTCCTCGCCGGCCAACTGGGCCATTACTTCGGCGGCCTTCTGTGTGGGATGGAAGACGATGGTGGAGCGACCAGGTCCGTGGCCTTTGACTGGCAAAACGTACTCCGAGGCAACCAGCCCTTTCTCTTCCAGGATGCGCAACATGTCGTAGGCGGTGATTTTGCTCACTCCCAGGCGCTCGGCCACGGTGGTATAGTGCAGTGGTCCCTCTGCCTCGCCATATAAATCCAGAAACTTGCTCAGGAAGACCTTCTGGCGGCCGGTCAGTTTCATCGCTGTCCTCCTTCGGCATAGCCATAATCGCCGTTTCAGAGGCGAGTAATGGACATAGCAAATTCCGAAACAAACAAAAGAATTC
>JAGGZG010000236.1 GCA_021162125.1 Anaerolineae bacterium | reverse complement strand
TCATTGCTCTAGCCCTTCTAGTCGCACCCACAGTCAGCGCCAGCGCCGGGAAGGCGGGCAACAGGTAGCGCGCCCCGTTCTGAAACAGCGCCGTGGTGTGTACCGGCGCGTAAATCGCAGCCAGGGCCAGTGTCCAGGCGGCGAGCACGGCGAAGGCGGCCCGCCGTCTTCGCCAGAGCACGTAAGCCCCCACCAGCAGCAGGGGCAGCAGCCAGCCAAATTCACCCGGATGGGCCAGGTACTCGATGAAAGCGGTCAGGCTAGGCCACACGTTCACCAATCCCGCCTGCCGCCCGATCTCCGGGTTCTCCCCCCGCCAGAAGCCGCCCAACCACCGCTGGTGATAGAGCAGGTCAGGCAGGGTGACGAGGGCAGCGGCCAGAGCCAGAGTGAGCTGCCGCCGCCACCAGCCGCATTCCTCTGACCACGACAGCCACGACTGGGCCAGGATCACAGCCAGCGGCGCGAGCAGAGCCAGCGAGGTGTGGCGCACCAGGTAAGCCACGCCCAGTGCCGCCCCGGCCAACGCCGAAAGCACCACCCGTTGCCTGCGCTCTGCTGCCAGGGCGAGGGCCAGGGTCAACGTGGAGAAGAGCTGGGCGGGCACATCGGACATGGGCACGATGGCCAGTCGCATCTGAGTGTAAGACGTGGCCACGGCCCAGGCGGCGACCGCACCGACGGCCCAGCGACGGCCACGAGGTTCTCCATCGAAAGGATCGAAAAGCACCTGCGCCAGCACCCAGGTTGCTCCCACCGCGGCCAGAGCCAGCAGTGGGGTGATCAGCCACAGCGCCCCCTTACCACCCAGGGCATACCCCGCCGCCAGCAAGAGCGGGAAGCCAAAGGGGTAACAGGTGATCGCCACGTCCGGGCCGGCCGGCAGCCAGTAGCCGACCGGCAAAGTTGGCTCAGGGGGCAACCCCCAGGTCGTCACCTGCGCTGTCAGCGGAAAGTGGTGGGCGAACGTCCCGTGGCAGGCGAAGTCCACCGCCATCTGCACGTAGCAGAAGGGATCGGACCCGCTGGCCCCAGCCGTGCGATGGCGGAGATATTCGACCGCCGACCACGAGAGGGTGATCACCAGCAGGGCAAGGGCTCCACGCCGCAGCCAGGTGTCCGTGAACGGTGGGGGCGTGGTGCCCGTTTCAGAGCGTCCAGAATAAAGCCGCCGGCGAAGCGCATCGCTGCCCAGAACGTAGACCCCGCCCAGCAGGGAGACCCACAGCCACAGCGGGCTGGCCAGCGGCGCGCTGCCTGTGACGCGGCACATCGCCAGGGCCACAGTCGCACCCCAGTATCCGGCCCGGCACACAAGCCAGCCTCGCTGTCGCGGTGTGTGGCGGGTGAGGTACGTGCCCGCCGTCAGCACAGCCGTAGCCCATGCAACCACGACCAGGGTCAGTAGGTCGAGCCCGCCGCTGCCCTGCGTTGTCAGGTGGCGCGGCTCGTAGATCAGGCCGAGTAATGTGTCAAGCCAACCCATTGTGCCCCTTGGTCCAAATCCCCAATTGTGCACCGCTGCCTTTTAGTGTACCACGGGGCAGGTGAGAAGTCAAAATTGCACGGCCCTCATCCCGGCGCTTCCTCCGGTCACTGGAGCGAAGCGACAGCGGGGGTGAGGGCCAGGCCGCAGTTCACAAAACGGGGCGTGGAGAGTTCTCCACGCCCCGTTCCATTGCGGGCTGAGTTTGAATCGGCCGCAGGTCACCGCTTTGGAAGCACAATGATGGCCACGGCCAGCGCACCGCCGTCCTCGGCGCGGCGGCCAAAAGCGATCACCTTATCACCCACCTCAATGTCTGCCAGCGAGAGCTGTCCCTTGCCGAAAAGGGCCCGGTAGCGAGTGTGCTCGTCGGTCATCACCTGCACCTGGCCACGCTGGGTCTCGATGGTGAGCACGTCACCCTCGATGGCCGTGACCTGTCCGCGCAGAGCGCGTCGCTGCAAGCGCTCGCTGATGGCCAGGATACCCCGCGCTTGCAAATCGCCGTCTTCGCTGCGCTTACCCACGGCAATAATCCACGTGCCAGGGGTGACGTCGGCCAGACTGGGGTTCTCGACGCCGGGCATGCGGAAGCGGGTATTCTCATCCGTGAGCACACGCTGTTCGCCCCGTGATGTGTTCACGGTGAGTATCTGTCCGTCAACGGCGGTGACTTTGCCGTATACCACGTGCCGGCGCATCACCATACCGGATGCCACAGCGACCGCCGCGGCCTGGAAACTGTCGTCTGCCTCCTGCCGCCCCAGGGCCAGCACTATCCGCCCGACTTGTACGTCGGCGACCGTGGGGTCTTCCACGCCCGGCACGAGGAACAGGGTCTGCTCGTCGGTGAGGACGGTGATTTCGCCCTGTTGACGCGTACGCACGGTCAGCGCCGTGCCCTCTACGGCCATGACCAGCCCTCGCAGCACGACGTCGCCCTCCTGTCCGGCCGGTACCACCGCCACCGCCGTGGCCAGGAGCGTACCATCCTCGGCAGGATGGACACGGACCAGCACGTAGTCACCCACCGCAACGTCGGCCAGGGTCGCCGTTTCGACGCCGGGCACCTGAAAGACGGTCTCCTCGTCGGTGAGCACGCTCTGCTCACCCTGGGGCGTGGCGACGACCAGGGTCGCTTCCTCGATAGCCGTCACCGTGCCCCGCAAAAGGCCACGGCGATTGGTCCCCTCTGCCCAGGCCATCCCGCCCCACGCGGTCAAAAGCAGAGTCGCTACCAGTAATCCCAGCAACCATTTGGTCACAATTTTCTTCACGATACGATCCTCCTCCGTGTGTAGTATTTTGCTCTTGTGACCATTGTCGCCGGTAAGCGTAAATTTAGCGTTAACTTGTTGTAAAATTCCTGTAAAATGCGGGCGGTCAGCCAGTTGGTCAACCGATTAAGCCGATGGGCCGGATAGCTCCCGTCGGTCCAATCGGCTTAATCAGCTCAATCGGCTGACCAGGAATCGCCTTTAGAAAAAGGTCTGAGCCAGCTCGTAGAGTTCAACGTCCACCGTCTTTATCCCGCTGGTAGCCTCTTTCAATGGGAAGGGCACGACCTTATTGCCTTGCAAAGCGGCCATGTAACCAAATTTCCCCTCTTTCACCAGCTCGATGGCGTACACACCCAGCCGCGTGGCCAGTACGCGGTCAAACACCGTAGGTGAACCGCCGCGCTGCAAATGTCCTAGCACCACGCAGCGCGACTCGAAGCCTGTGCGTCGTTCGATCTCCCGGGCCACCGTCTCGCCCAACCCACGGCGATCCAGCCGCACGTGGCCGAACTCGTCTTTATCGCCCAGTTCTTCTTCCGAATACTCAATTTCCCTGATCTTAGCGCCCTCGGAGACAACGATGATGCTGAACGTCGAGCCCTGTCTCCAGCGGCTCTTGAGGTGTTCGCAGACGTCTTTCAGGCTTCCCTCTACTTCGGGGGTGAAAATGTAGTCCGCGCCACCAGCCAGCCCGCCGATGATCGCCACCCAACCAGCGTGACGGCCCATCACCTCGACCACGATGGCACGATGGTGAGCACTGGCCGTGGTATGTAGTTTGTCCAGCGCGTCGGTCACCGTGGTCACTGCGGTATCGAACCCGATGCAGTAATCGGTGCCTATCACATCGTTGTCCATCGTTTTGGGCACACCTACCACCGGCATCTGGTGTTCTTCGTAGAACCTGGTAGCCACGCCCAGGGTATCCTCTCCGCCAATGGCCACGATAGCGTCCAGCCCGAACTCGTGAAAATTTTCCAGGCAGACGCGCACCACGGCTTTGTCACGGAAAGGATTGACTCGTGACGCGCCGAGGATAGTGCCCCCCACATGTAGAATGCCGGACACCATGCTCCGCGTGAGGGGTACGATGTTCCCCTCAACCAGTCCACCCCAGCCATTCTTGACGGCTCGCATCTCGTAACCGTAGACAAAGCCACGGCGAGCCACGGCGCGGATTGCCGCGTTCAATCCCGGCACATCTCCGCCACCAGTCAAAACTCCTATTCGCATTTTATCACCCTCCAGTATATGATTTCGATTTCGCCCCGTTCTACTCCTCAGTCCCACCAAGCTCAACACTGCGGTGTATCGTCCGTGGGCTGACGAATCCTCCACTCGCCGAGATGCGGCCACTGCTCCCAAAAAGCCGCATCTTCTCCCGCACCCGTTCTTTAACCGCTTCGCGCGCCGGAGCCAGGTGTTTGCGCGGGTCTATCACATCGGGCTTGATTTCCAGGCTCTCCTTCATCGCCTCGACGAAGGCCTGGTTCAGGTACGTGGCCACGTTGACTTTGCAGATTCCGTGCTCGATGGCGGCTACTACGCTCTCGTGTTTCACCCCCGAAGAGCCATGCAGCACCAGGGGGACGCTCACCTTGCGACGGATGCGCTCAATGCGGTCAATGTCCAGCGTGGCCTGGCGGCCCGTCATGCCGTGCACTGATCCAACAGCCACGGCCAGCGAATCGGCACCGGTGCGCTGGACAAACTCCAGTGCCTGGTCGGGATCGGTCATCGCCGCCTCCACCTCCTCGGCACTCACCCCAGCGGTAGCTTGCAGCACTTTGCCCAGCTCGGCCTCCACCGGGATGCCGACGATGTGCGCGATTTCGCAAATCCGGCGGGTGATGGCCACGTTCTCCTCGAATGGAAGCTTAGAGCCGTCGAACATCAGCGAGGTGAACCCCTCCCGCAGACAGAGCACGTTCTGATCGAAGTCAGTGCCGTGGTCCAGGTGTAGAACAACGGGCACGTCCACCATGCTGGCCGCGATTTTCACCATACCCGCGGCAAAGGTCAGGCCAGCGTAGCGAATGGCTCCCTGGCTCACCTGAAGGATCACGGGAGCGCGCTCCTCCTGCGCCGCCTCGACGATAGCCTGTACCTGTTCCATGTTATTCGCGTTGAAAGCGCCCACTGCGAAGTGCTCCGCGAGCGCCCGCTGTAGAATCTCCTTGCTGGTTACCAGGGGCATATTTGCTCCCTCCTTACCTTGTGTCTGAATACGAAACCCTTTACTCGTTACTTTTTACTCATTGCCGGCCGCCCCAACTTCAACCTGTCCCAGCAGAATTCGCGTATCCTGCGCACCATCCGCCAGTTGCACGATGAGCCGTTCCACGCTGGGCAGTTGGTACATCCCAATCTCAATCTGATACCGTCCCGGCGGGGCCTGTGGATCAACGACCAGACGGTGCCGGTCGCGCACAGGCACACCGATCAGCCACTGCGTCGTGGGATAGCCGTTCTCCACGGGCAGACTGTCATCCTGCCCCCATAACGGCCCGCCAGTGGCCGGGTTGTACGCCTCCCCGACGAGGTGGACGAAGACGGTGTACGAGCCCTCGACCTTGCGCTCGGCCTGCCAGTACAGGTCCAGGGTCAACGTGCTGCCCGGCGCAATGGGCTCCGCGCTGACCAGATCATAGCCCAGGAAGCGGATGCTCCCCCCCAACGTGGCCTCCATCGGGTGTTGGATGGTGCCCACGGGCAGCAAGGGCTCAGTGGTCGTCACTCGCATCCGCCCCACCTCGAGGGACTCACCGCCAGCGGATAGGAGAAAGCGATATTCCCCGGCTGGGGTGCGCGGGTAGACCGCGAAATCCACTCCCCGGCGGACTATGCACTCCTGCTCCCGCCCCTCCAAGGTCACCTGCCGGCTCTCCACCACCCGCCCTCGACTGTCCACCCAGTCCACGGTCACATCCACCGCTGGCTGGCTGTCCGACTGAGCGCTCACAGCGGGGTCCGCCGCCAGCCAGAAATACAACCCCAGGTGAGCCGCGTCACCCGGGCGAAACTCCGTCGTGGGCAGGTCGTAACCCAACAACCGCACGCCACCGGCTGCCAGCGGGACGTCCAGCGGGTACTGGGGGGACAGGTTAGACGGAGGCACTGTCGGCGGAGTCCCGTCCACAGTGTAAAGTATCAGGTGATTGTAACCCACCGGCACCTGCAACGCACGGCGATAGCGTTCGTCCAGCCACTGCTCGACCAGGTTATCCGGGTCTTCCAGCGCCCGCTCAAAGCTAGCCAGCCACAGGCGGGAATGGGCGGCGGCCAGAGGTGCCAGTTCCTCCTCCACATTCCCCGCGGTGAAACTGTTTGCATCCCGAGGCAACAGGTAAACAACCGGGCCGGCGTTCTCATCCCCCACCAGGCGGCGATACTGGTAGAGGAAGAGAGGATAGCGACTGCCGGAGACGAGCAGCACTCCGTCGTCAGGTTGAGCATAGGCTGCCAGGGTACGCAGGGCCGTCTGATAATCGTCGCGCATGTAACGCCCGCCATAGTAGCCGGGCAGAGACCAGGCGAAAAGGCCGACGACGAGCAGCGCAGCGAGTACCCCTCCCCAGCGCATCCATCGCCACAGGCCAACGATCCCGGCGGCCAGCAGGATGTAGAAGCAGGGTGCGAAGAGGACCAGGTAGCGAGCCTCCACACGAGGCGAGTAGAAGAGTCCCCGGTTCAGCGTCAGCAGGTAAACCGTCACCGGCAAGAGCAAGACCGGCAGGCCCAGGTACAGGCCCGCTTCCCACCCATGCCAACGGCCACTTCCCTCCCGCCGCCAGAGAAAAACGACGCCTACCAGAGCCAGGACAACGATCACCAGTGCCGGCAGCAGATAATGGGCGACCTCGGTAGAGATGCCCAGGGAGAGAGCCACGGCGTACAGTTCTAGGAAGACCCTCACGTCGAAGGGTTGGCTGACCGACCAGGTACGCATCCGGCCCGAGGCAAAGAGGAACCACGGGACAAAGAGAGCGACGATCAGGAATTGCGACCCGATCCAGCGGGCGAGGAAACGGCGCTGCCCGGCCATTCGTCGGCGCAGGGTGAGGAGCACGAAGAGACCCTCGGCCAGGAGGGTCAGACCAGTCAGGTAAATCGTGTACAACGCAGCGACGGAGCTGGCAACGTAGGCAAGCCAGGCCCACCGTTCTCCCTCCTGAAGCGCCCGGACGAAGAAGTAGAGTGAGAGAAGTGAAGTAAGGGTCGCCAGGATGTACATCCGCAGCTCCTGGGACCACCAGATGGGGAAGCGAGCCGTGGCAGTGAGGAACGTAGCGACCAGAGCCACCCAGCGCGAAGTCTCATCACGAGCTGTCAGCCGGGTGGTCAGCCGCCGCGCCAGGGGGTAGACCAGAGCCACGATGAGTACCCCCCAGATGAGAGAGAGATAGCGGGCGGCAAACTCGCTCTCGCCGACCAAGCGCGTCCATGCCCAGAGCGACCAGAAGTAGAGCGGGGGATGGACGTCACCCGCCGTCCACAGTGTGACGCCGGCGAAGCCCTTGCGCACAGCCCACATCGCCAATCCCTCGTCCCACCACACGTTCTGGTCGCCCAGACGGTAGATGCGCAGGGCAAAGGCGATGAGCAGGACGAACACCGGCGTGATGAGGGAAGCCTTCTTTTTGCCCACAGCCAGCAGTTGAGAAACCCGGCCCTTCACCTGGCGCTGAAGCGCCAGGCTCATCAGCAGAAGCCTGCTGAAGCAGGCTGAAGTAACCGTGGAGCCATTGTCCACGTTGGCGAAGGGTGCTTCAGCACCCTTGCCTCGCCCAGCCTGGGCGTGAACGCCCAGGCGACGCGGCTGCAGTGCTGACTTTTCCCAAGCACTGGTAGTGTCCGTCATGACCCTGATTCCCTATTCCACCCGTTGGAATATTACGCGCCATGCGGCGGCCACCCCATCACCCTCGCCGTCGGTGCAGGGGGCGGAGGAGATTCCGCTGGCCACCTCGCTACCCACCTCCCCCACCCTGACCTGGTAACTGACGCCGGGCTGCATCTCGAAATCCGCGTAACCGGGGTCCACCTCGGGCTTGAGGCCGGTGAAGAAACGATCCTCGCCCGTGGCCCACGAGACTCGTATCTCGACGTTGGGCAGGCCCACGCCCCGCTGGTCCTGCACGTACACCAGAATATGCCCCGGCCGGCCGGCACCGGAGCATATTCGTTCACTCTTCACCAGGCGCACCGCTGGACGCGGGGTCGGGGTTGGCGTCGGAATGGCAATCGGCGTGCGCCGCGGGATTGGGGTGGCAGTGAGCGTGGGCGTCGTCGATGGCACGGGCGAAGCCTGGGCCACCGTCGCGCTGGCAGTGACCGTAGGCTGGATGACGACCGCACTCCCGCTCAGCGCGTCCGCCAGGGCCGCCAGTGCTCCGACCGCGCGCGGGTCCCGCCCCTCCGCTGCGTAGCGCGCCGCCAGATCGGTCACGGCCTGGGCCCGGCCCCACTCCCCCAGCGCCGCCAGACGTTGCCGGGCGCGGGGTAAGTTGCCATCCTGGGTATATGCCTGGCCGATGAGAACGAGGTAATCCTCGCGCAGAGCCGCGCGCAGGTCAACTGGGTCAGCGTTGATAATCTGCACCGGCCACAGGCCCCAACTGATCGTCAGGCCCAGGACCAGACCAAGAGCCACGCCCAGGAACAGGGCCACCAACGGCCAACCGGAAGCTCGACCCATCAACGCTGCACCTTCCCAATGCTCACTGGAGGGCTGATGCGCGAGGTTGGCGTCTGGCCGTCATACGCACCCAGGGCATCCGCCAGGTTTACCAGGCACTCGATGTCACCGGGATCGGCACTGCGGGCGATGAGGGTTTCGGCCAGGAGTGCCACCCGATGGGCCGGGTCAGGATCGTTCAGTCGCGCCAGACGCGCTTGTGCCTGCTCCAGGTCGCCGCTGGCCGCGTAGGCCGCGCTGACCATCAAGATGTACTCATCCTGATACACCGGCTTGAGGTCGGAGATGTCCGTATCCGTGTATTGCACGGGCCACAGGACCCAGCCGACGAACAGGCCAGCCAGCAGGCCGACGATAATACCAACGCCAGCCATCGCCGTAGTAAGCACGCGGTCACGGTCGCGCATCGCTGGTCCTCTCAACGCAGCAGGCAAAAGAATAGGGCCACTCCCCACTTATAAGGGACTAGCCCCACCCGCCGTGGTGGACACCTTTGGCTTTTCTCGGCGAAACCTGGTATAATAAAAGCGAAGCTCTCGGCCGCCGAGCCATTGCAGATGCCGAAGGTGGGAATCGAACCCACATGAGGTCACCCTCACGCGATTTTGAGTCGCGCGCGTCTGCCTGTTCCGCCACTTCGGCTCGACGATTGTAAGTATAACGCAACTGAAAGATTTAGTCAAGCGGACGGGCATGGGATAGCGCAGCAAGTTCCTGGGGAGCACGAGGGGTATCCCCTCGCTTCCCTTCCTCCTCCCACACCCTGTGGGCAGCGCCGAATTGTTGCGGTATCCCCACAGCAACGTGGAATGAAATTTGCAGGGATGGACGAAAAAGCCCTAATCACAGCAGCGCAGCAGGGCGACGTAGATGCTTTCAATCGCCTGGTGCTGGCCTATCAGAACATGACGTACAACCTGGCGTACCGCATCCTGGGCGATGGTGACGCAGCAGCCGACGCCACCCAGGATGCGTTCCTGTCCGCCTACCGGGCCATTGGTCGCTTTCGCGGGGGCTCTTTCAAAGCCTGGCTGCTGCGCATCGTGACCAACGCCTGCTACGATCAGTTGCGCGTTAAACAGCGGCGGCCCACGGCCTCCCTCGATGCCTTGCTGGTTGCTGACCCCGCGTCAGGCCCCTCCTCCGTGTCATTCGCCGATGAGGCTGAGCAGCCCGAGGAATACGCTCTACGACAGGAGCTAAACCGGGTCATCCAGGCCGGGATCGGCACGCTGCCGGCCGATCAACGCATCACCCTCGTACTCTCAGACATCCAGGGATTTAGCTATCAGGAGATCGCGGAGATCACCGGCGTCTCGCTGGGCACGGTGAAATCGCGACTGAGCAGAGCGCGGGCCAAGCTGCGCGATTTCCTGCTGGCACGAGGGGAACTTTTACCTGCGCGGTATCGTCTTACAGGTAGTATGGCAGATAGCGAGTAACTGAGATGGTGAACATCCTGAGGGGCATTGGCAAATCAGAGCACGAGCGCGTCGCGGAGATGCTCTCGGCGTACATAGACGGGGAACTGACCCCGGCGCAGAAGGCACGCGTGGAAGCACACCTGGCGGAGTGCGAGGAGTGCGCCCAGAACTTGCACACCCTGCGCCAGACGGTGAGCCTCCTGGGGCAACTGCCCACCGTGAGGGCACCACGTTCTTTCGTCATCCGCGAGGCGCAGGTCGCACCGCGCCGCCGCGCCGGCCTTCGGTGGACGCGGGCCTATCCGGCATTGCAGGGAGCGACGGTGTTGGCCTTTTTGCTGTTCGTGGTCATTTTCGCCGGCGACGTGGCATTGACCCACTTCGCCCCGGCAATTGGCGGCGCACCACTGGCCGCGTACCGCTCGCCGGTCACCGAGGTACCCGCAGCTCAATGGGCTGCTCAGGAGCAAGCCGCTGAGGGGACTAAAGAGACGGTCGTTGCCGAAAAAGTGGCGCCGGTGGAGATGACGGCTACCCCCGCCGAAACGCCGATCCCGCCGGTCTTACCAGCACCGACAGTCACGCCCGTGCCGGCCGCGGCAGATAATACAGCACCCACCCCCACGTTAGTTACTCGAGAGGTGATGGAAGACACTGCGCAGCCAACAACAGAAGAGACAAGGATGGCCCTGGCGGAGAAGACGGCAGAGGCAAGGCCGTCCCCGCCCCCAACTATAGAAGCTACACCGTTGCCCACGGCCACGCCCGTGGAAGTAGCAAAAGCGCCTCCCCCGGAACAGGAAGGCGGATTTTCAGAGGAGATGCCCGCGGCCGGTGGACTACCGCCTGTCAGCCCGGCGCGAGTC
Source organism: Anaerolineae bacterium (assembly GCA_021162125.1). GTDB lineage: Bacteria > Chloroflexota > Anaerolineae > JACIWR01 > JACIWR01 > JACIWR01. Next base: position 3,852 of record JAGGZG010000236.1, on the reverse strand, counting down.
GCGCTGTGGGTAATCGAGGGCGGGCTGCTGATCCTGGCAATAGCCCTGTTGGCCGCCACCCTGTGGATGCGCCGTCGGCGACGGCGGAATTGGGACTGAGACCGCGCAAAGGATGCGGATTGAGAAAACAAGAAACACCGTCCTCGGAGTGAGGGCGGTGTTTCTTGCTGTACAGCACCGGGCGTGAATTGGGGTCAGCAGGTTAACCCGATTGAGCCCGGTCAACCGATTAACCCGATTGAGCGGATAGAGCGATCTGCAGCATCCGCTTAATCCGCTCAATCGGCTGACCAAACAAGCTCAGGAGACAACACTGCACTGCGCTCAGAAAGCCCGCGAGTCAGAACTCGTAGCTCACGAATGCCCTGGCCAGTTCCACCGGCCCACCGAACTCGATCTCGGCTTCCTCCCACATCCGGTCTACATCCATTCCCTGAACAGGGTAATGGATGAGCACCAGTTTCTTCACTCCGGCGAAGCGGGCGATGGCCCCGGCAGCGGAGCTGCTGGAATGACCGGCGCGCGCGCCCGTGCTCTCGTGAATCAGGAGATCGGCACCCTTAGCGAGTTCCATCACCGCCTCGCAGGGCTCGGTATCGCTGGAGTACACCGCCACGCCCCCCGTCTCTTTACACAGCATGCGCAGGGCAATGGTGGGCACCAGATGTTCAGCCGGCGCGGCGGTGATGAGGAAATCCGCTGAATCGAGCACGAAGCTGCCGACGGCCATCTGCACCTCGTGGAACTCGATGGGGTAGAATCCGGGCCAGTCGTGCCACCCGTACAGGGCCATCATGGCCGGGATCACTCGCGCGGTTCCCGGTGGGCCGTAGACGTGTAGCGGTCGTCGTCGCCCTGCCAGCCAAAGGTCGAGGAGGAATACAGGCACTCCATAGACGTGGTCGGGGTGGTGGTGGGTGATAATCAGATGGTCAACATCGTGCAAGTTGACCCCGGCCTGTGCCAGCCGTTGCACCGGGCTGCTGGCACAATCAATCAGGATCACGCTCTCCCTACCCTGGAGGACCATGTAAGTATATTCGCGGAAAGGTTCAGGAAGGGCCGGGGCTGTGCCCAGGATGGTTAGCTTGGCCATGCAATCTCTGCCTCAACGTTGGATGTCCCCCCGGTCCTCGCGGACGATGTGATTATCAGTAGCTGAGAAAAGTCGGTGCTGCGACGGCGCCTGGACGTGAACGTCCAGGCTGAGCAGGCGAAGAGTGCTGAAGCACCCTTCGCCAATGTGGACGGCGGCTCCGAGGTCACCACAGCCTGCTTCAGCAGGCTTCTGCTGCTGAGCCTGGCGCTTCAGCGCCGGGCGGGGGGCGGATTTCTCAAGTACTGATTATCAGTACTACCCTGCTCTGTAGACAGCCAGCACAACCTGGGGCGTGACCCAGATTTCCAACACCGCCGCGATCAGCAGCAAAGGCAGCACCAGGAACAGAAACACCTTCAGGAAGTCGGCCAGGGCCAGCAACAGCCCCTCTCCGACAGTGAGTCCCTTCGGCGGCGACACCACAGATGCGCCCATGCGCAGGGCAAAGGCCGTGGCGATGATCGCCGCTGGCAGTTCCACGATCCCGTGGGGCAGGATGAAGGTCACGAGGAACAACAGCGGATTGTAGCCCAGCAGGAAAACCTCGCCGGTGAAGAAACCAATGATGGCCAGGGGAATCATCAACAGCACCAAAGCTATCGAGCCAAAGGAGAACAGGGCCAGCAACGCCCCCAGAACCAGCGAGCGGACGTTGTTGAAAAAGATGGCCGACACATTGAAGCTGGGCAGGAAACCAAAACCGGACAGGTCCTGGAATGTCTCCTGAGGGATTTCATTCAGGGACAAGAAGTCGGGGGGCAGCGGATATTGCACCGCATATCCCCAGCCCAGCCCCATCCCCCCCAGCAGGGTTAGAGTGACGACGGCGATGGGTAGCCACTGGCGACCGATGAGGATGGGCAGGTCGTGACGATACACTCGCAGCAGGTTGAAGCGGGGGGAACCGGTGTGGATCCGCTGCGCATCCCAGGGAGGTCGCAGGAAGAAACCTTTAAACCGCCGCCAGATGAAGCGCAAATTGAGCTCGTCAATCTCGCGGCCCAATAGTTCCTCGCGGTTGAAGATGTGGATGCCCATCCGTACCAGGAGCACGTCTGCTACTAATAACACCGCTACAATCCACCATAGTACCTCGTAGTGGGCCCAGAACATGATGATGCTTTCGCCCTGTACCAGGAGGGCCATGGGAACGATGATGAAGCTGGCCAACAAATTGGCGGCGCGCACACTCGTCGTCTGGCTGGAGACGACCACCGCGCCGGAGACCATCACCAGTGCCTCGGCTGTGGTCAGGGCGACGATTGCTGCCAGCAGCTCGGGCGGCGGCACGTAGCGCACCGTAATGTAAAGACCGGTCAGGTACACCCCCAACCCCAGATAACTGGCCGTCACCGGGGGAATCATTGCGGCCAGCATCTTGCCCCAATAGAGCTCGGCATTGGAGAGAGGGGTGGCCAGCAGAGGCTCCAAGCTGCGCCGTTCCTTCTCCCCGACGAAAGTCTCCAGGGCGATGATCAACGAGAACGAAATAGGAAAGAAGCCAACGATCATCAGCAGGAAAGGAATCATGCGCTCGCCGACGATGGGCCCGCCGTACTTGGTCGCCCATTCCATCGCCGCATTGGCCGTAAAGTCCATCAGCACCGGAAAGGCCAGAGTCAGCAAGATAATGGGCACCACGATCCGCCAGTCGCGCAGAGTGTCTATCACCTCGCGGCGGACCATGACTAACACGCGACGCAGGGACTCGCGCCGCGCATCGGTTCGGGATAAAGCCGCAGACGCGACACTGCTCACGTTATTCCTCCTCCACTTCATCATTCACTACGCGAAGGTAGACGTCCTCCAGGCTGCGCGGCACTTCGCTGAGAGTGATGACCTCGACGGCCGCCTCGCCCAGACGGTGCAACAGACGGGGGTTGACGGTCTCAGGCTGAGCGGTGCGATAACGCAACCAGTCCTCGCCCCGATCCTCGATCACGATCAAATCGTCTAAGGTGGGCAGATGGCCATCGCTGCTTACTCGCCAGCGGAGCTCCAGCAACGGGGGGCCCAGCAGGCGCATCTTCAGTTCAGCGGGGGTGCCCAGGGTGATGATCTGCCCCCGGCGAATGATGGCGATCCGGTCGGCCAGGATCTCGGCCTCCGGCAGGTTATGCGTACAGAGAACGATGGCCCGCTGCTCGCTGCGCAGGTCGCGGATGCAATCGCGCACCTGTTTGGCGCTACGGGGGTCCATCGCCGAGGTTGGCTCATCGAGCAACAGGACGGGCGGGTCGTGCAACAAGGCACGGATCAGTGCCATTTTCTGCCGCATCCCCTTGGAGTACTCACCCAGTCGCTGATTCGCCGCCTCCAACATCCCAAAACGCTCCAGGAGTTCCTCGCTGCGCTTCCGACGGCGTTCGGCGGATAGGCCCTGCAATTGGCCGAAGAAATCCAGGTACTCCAGGCCCTTCATGCGCAGGTACAGGCCAGGAAACTCGGTGAGGATGCCCACCCGATGGCGCACGATCTGGGCATCGGCGACGGTGTCGTGCCCGGTCACCCATGCCCGTCCGCTGGTGGGAGCCAGGATAGAGGCCAACATGCGCACCGTGGTCGTCTTGCCCGCGCCGTTGGGTCCCAGCAGGGCCAGAATCTCCCCGGCAGACACCGAGAAAGTGACCCGGTCCACGGCGGTGAAGTCATTGAAGCGTTTAGTGAGTTCCTCGGCGACAATCATCGCCTGGGGTGCTCCCTGCCCCGACACAGTCACATCCACTTGCCAAACCCCAGTCTCTATGCTATAC
>JAGGZG010000407.1 GCA_021162125.1 Anaerolineae bacterium | reverse complement strand
GGCGGCAATTCCCCCTCCCTGGCAGGGAGGAGGCTAGGGGGTCACTACAGAGTCTTAGCTTGATGCCTATGGAGGGAATTCCTCCTCTCCTGTCGTCCCGAGCGAAGCCGAGGGATGGACGGGAGAGGGGGTTAGGGGGTGAGGGCCACACCCAACTCGCCAAGTTGAGCTTAAGTTGATGTATGTGCCTCTTGTCCCTCCCGCCAGGGGAGGGGCGCTTGGGGCAGATCTGTGACCGTTAACTTGATGCCTATGATCTCTCCCTCCCCCTGGACTTATTGCGGAGTCCCCAGAGCGAGTGCTCGTTGACATCTGAAAGAGGATAAGCTATAATAACCAACATGCGTGGAAAATGATGGGGTGAGGAGGCTTCTGTGATAATTCTGAAGCGGCTGCGGTGGGTAATCATCGGGGCGATCATCGCCATATCAGGTGGGCTGATCTACGCTTTCCGCGATCAACTGATGCCCTACGTACCCTGGGCGCTGGACGTCCTGCGCTACTGGCTGGTTGATCTGGATTTGATCAGCCTGGGCCCGCCGATTGTTCTGGCGCTGGCTGGCCTGACTGAACTGATACTGGCAGCAGTCATCACCTGGCGGGGGAGGGCCTTCGACCGCGAGCGGGCGATAGCGGAGCGGCTGCACCAGGAAGAGCTGGATCTCCTTCAGCAGAAAGTAGATTTCCTAACAGAAGAGCGAGAAGCTCTACGGGGCAAGTTACGGCAGAAAGAAACGCTGATTCAAGAGGAAAGGCAACTCCTCTACACTCGCCTGGAACAGGCCCAGGTCGCGCTCGGTTTGCCGGTGGAAACAATGGTGGCGCTCAATCTGCCCCCGGTGCCGCCGGGAGCCGCAGCCGAGATCGAGCAAGTGCTGCAACGCCTGGAGCGCATCGAGTCCGCCGCCGAGGCGATGGGCGAGCGAAGTGATCAGGACGAAGGGACTAAAGCCCTCTGGGCGGATGACCTCCTGAAGTTGGGCAACGCACACTACAACCTGGGCCACTTCGACGAGGCGATACACTATTACGACCGCATCGCCGAACTATTCCCCAAGAGCGCGGTGCCTGTGTACAACCGGGCGATAGTGCTACTGACCCAGGAGGAATTCCAGCGAGCCATTGACGATTTCGACCGCGCGATTCGCCTCAATCCCAACGAGGCGCGAGCCTACCATGGCCGTGGTATCGGGTACGAGCGGTTGGGCCATCTCCGCCGGGCGATAGACGACTACAACAAGGCCATCAAACTGAACTCGAAGCTGGCGGCGGCCTATTACAGCCGGGGGGTGGCTTACGAAAAGATGGGCCGGCACGAGAAGGCATTCCAGGACCTGGACATGGCCATTGACCTCGACCCGAACCACGCCCCGGCTTATACTGCGCGAGGAATCGCCCGCACCGCCTTCCGAGACTATCAATGGGCGCTGCTGGATTTCAACCGGGCGTGCGAGCTGGACCCCAATTTCGGCCAGGCGTTCTACAACCGGGGGTTGGTCAAGGCCGCGTTAGGGGAGCACGAAGAGGCCATCGCCGACTTCGACCGGGCCCTGGAGCTTTTACCGGAGGACGCGGATTGCTACCGGGCGCGGGCGGATTCCCGCGCAGCACTGGGGCGCTTTGCCCAGGCCGTGGAGGATTATACCCGGGCGCTGGAATTGAATCCCCTGGACGCAGAGACTCACTACTCCCGTGGCGTGGCTTACATCGAGTTGAAAAAATATCACGAGGCTATAACCGACCTCGACCGGGCCATCGAATTGGCTCCTTCCTATCCCATGGCCTACGTCAGCCGGGGCATTGCCAAAGAGAAATTGGGGCATTACGAGGAGGCCCTGACTGACCTGGACGAGGCGATTGAGCTGGACCCCGACCTGGCGCAGGCTTACTATAATCGCGGGGTGGTGTATGGGAGCATGGGGGAATACGAGCGGGCGACACAGAATCTCAACCGGGCCATCGAATTGGACCCCTCTTTGGCGAACGGACGTTAAAAGTTAGGGGGCTGGGGGGCGAACAGGAGGAAGCATGGCAAGCGTTGCAAAGAGGAAAGATCTGCTGGATCGTACCGGGGACCTCATTGCCCGCTATCGAGGGCTGCCGGTGTTGGCTGGCGTAGCGTTGGTCATCCTCAACTACCTGCTGGCTGCTGCCTGGCCCTCCGCCGGAGCTGCACAGGTGTCCAATATTTTCCTGCGCATCATCCGCTTTGTGATCGTCACCAATCTGTTCCTGCATCTGGGAGTGATCGTTGGCCTGGTAGGGGTGCTGCTAGGCGATGCGCTGTAGCTTTGACGGAGGAAGATACGCACTACCGCCGTCCCGCGCGCCAGACGGAGTACACCAGCCACAGTCCCAGGATACTGGCGGCGACAAAGGCGAACCCAGCGGGGACGATTATCCACACCACCTGATTGCCAATGAAAGTGGGCAATAGCAGCGCCAGGCCCACGATGAAAGCGGCCACCAGAATACTCACGGACAGGCGGTTGGCGATGCGATCCAGTTTGGATAGCGACCTGTCTATCTCCTTGATTTTCAAAGAGATTTCGACCTCCCCTTCTTCCACCTGGTCGAGGATGCGCGGGATGCGGCGGGGCAGAGAGGTGAATAACTCGCCCCAATCAGTTGTTCCCTTAAGCAGCTTCTGGCCCCAGGCGCGGGGCGAGGTCATCTGGCGGACGAACTGATCAACGTAAGGCTGGCTCACGGCGAAGATGTCGAAATCAGGGTCCAATTTCAGGCCCACGCCTTCCATCATGCCCAGGGTCTTGCCCAGCAACCAGAGGTCGGTGGGTAAGCGCAGGTGATGGCGATAAGCGACGGGCATGATTTCATTAACTACCTCCTGAGCGCGAATCTCCTTGAGAGGCAGACCCTGGTATTTGGTCAGCAGGCGTTCCAGGTCCCGCCTCAGCCCCTCGCGGTCCACCCGGCGTTGAGCAGCACTCATGCGAATGAGTTGCTCAACAATCCCCTCGCTATCTAGTCGCACAGCGACGATAAAAAGGCGCACCAAGTCCTCTTTGAGCCGCTGGCTCAGGTGACCGACCAGCCCAAAGTCCATAGCGCCGATGATCTCACCATCCATCACGAAGAAATTACCGGGGTGAGGGTCGGCGTGGAAGAAGCCGTCTATCAGGATTTCCTTGACGATGATGCGTGCGCAGTTCAGGGCAATCTGGTGGCGGTCGAATCCTGCCGCGTCCAGAGCTTCGATGTCGTCAATTTTAATGCCGCTGATGCGTTCGAAGACAATCACCCGCCGGGTGGTATAGTCCCAGTAGACCTGGGGGATGTAAAGATATTCCTCATCGGCGAAATTGCGGCGGAAGCGGTCGGCGTTGCGCCCCTCCCGCCGGTAGTCCATCTCGGCCCGCAGGGTGACGGCGAAGTCCTCGGTGATCTCCGGCAGATCGTAAAGTTCCCCCAGCGGAGTGCGCTCCTGGAGCAGGCGCGCCAGATCGAAGAGTATCTCCAGGTCGGTTTCGATAATCCCCTCGATGTTTGGCCTCTGTACTTTGACCACCACGTCCTCGCCCCCGGGCAGGGTGGCGTGATGCACCTGGGCCAGCGATGCGGCGGCCACGGGCTCGGTTTCCAGGGAAGCGAATACTTCATCGAGAGGAGCTCCCAGTTCTTCCTCGATCTCCTGTTTGATCGCTTCCCACGGGGCTGGTGCGACGGTGTCCTGCAATTTCTCCAGTTCGGCAATGTAGGCCGGGGGGATAAGATCCGGGCGAGTGCTCATGATCTGGCCAAACTTGATGAAGGTTGGTCCCAATTCCTCGATAGCCAGGCGTATCCGTTCCGGCGCGGTCAGATGTGGCCTTTCGATTGCCTCTCGGCGCAGCAGTCGCCGGGACAGAGAGAGATAGGAGGCCAGCTCCAACTGGTCAACGAGCTCGCTAAAGCCGTACTTGAGCAACACACGGGCTATCTCCTGGTAACGTTTCAGGTGTCTATATCGCTGTCCTAATCCTCTCATCTACCTCTCCAGCGGGCTGTTTTGCCGGCGGCACTGCAGTGTTGTTGGGCTACACTACTATTTTAGGTTCTTCGCGGATTCGTGGGGCTATCGCCGGAAGGCCTGGACGTGAACGTCCAGGCTAAGAGAACGAAGGGCGCTAAAGCGCCCTGAGCCCGCTGAAGCGGGCTTTGTCCTTTCAGCCCGATACTTGAGCATCGGGACACCAACGCGAACCCCATTATTCCATGTAGAACCCTATTTTTTAGATCGCGCCAGCCGCCACCGGGTGCCATCGGGGCCATCCTCCAGCATGATACCGATGGCAGCCAGGCGGTCGCGGATGGCGTCGGCCGTGGCCCAATCTTTCCTTTGGCGAGCCTCCGCACGCATCTCGATCAAGATACGCACCAACTCGTCGGTCAGACCCACGCCGGCCTCCTCCGGCAGTTCATCAGGGATGACGCCCAGCACGTCGCCGCCAAGCTGCTGGTAAAGCGCATCAATCGCTGCCAGCGTCGCAGCATTGAGCGGCTCGCCGGAGTTGAGCAGAGTGTTGACCTCGCGTCCCAGGTCGAAGAGGACGGCAACGGCCTGCGGGGTGTTGAAGTCGTCGTCCATCGCTTCCTCGAAGCGCACCCTGGCCTCGCCCAGTTCGGCCAGCACCCCTGCATCGGCTTCACCGCCCGCACCGGCTGATCTTGCCGCCCTCAGCCGCTCGCGCACAGCCCGCACTGTGCCCAGGATGCGTCTCAGGCCTTTGTCTGCCGCTCGCACCGCCTCGTCGGTGAAATCCAGTTGGCTGCGGTAGTGACCACCGAGGATGAAGAAGCGAAGGGCCAGTGGGTCGTATCGCTCGAAAGCCTGGCGCAGGGTGATCATGTTGCCCAGTGATTTGTGCATCTCTTCGCCACGGACCATGAGCATCCCGTTGTGCAACCAGTAGCGGCAGAATGGCACACCATACGCCGCTTCGCTCTGGGCAATCTCGCACTCGTGGTGGGGGAATTTATTCTCCACCCCGCCGCCGTGGATGTCGAAGGGCTGGCCCAGGTACTTGGTGGACATCGCCGAGCACTCCACGTGCCAGCCGGGGTAGCCCTCGCCCCACGGTGATGGCCAACGCATGATGTGTTCCGGCTCGGCCCGCTTCCACAGGGCAAAGTCGGCCGGGTGGCGCTTCTCCTCGCGCACCTCCACCCGCGCGCCCTCCTGCAACTCCTCCACCTTGCGACCGGAGAGTTTGCCATACTCCGGCCACTTGCGCACCTCGAAGTACACGTTGCCGTTCACCTCGTAGGCGTAACCCCTCTCCAACAGGCGCTTGACCAGCTCGATTTGTTCTGGGATGTGCCCGCTGGCGCGGGGAGAGATGTTGGGGCGTTGGATGTTCAGCCGGTCCATGTCCTCGAAGTAACGGCGGGTGTAGGTCTCCACCAGCTCCATCGGCTCGACTCGCTCGCGGCGCGCGCCCTTCACAATGCGATCTTCCCCCGTGTCCAGCAAATGGCCCACATCGGTGATGTTCTGCACGTAGCGCACACGGTATCCTTTGTAACGCAGGTAGCGCACTATCACGTCGAAGTTGACGTACGTTTTGCCGTGACCAATGTGCGCGTCGTCGTACACCGTCGGCCCGCAAACGTAGATACCCACGAATCCCTCGCGTAGAGGGACGAACTCCTCTTTTTTTCGGGTCAAAGTGTTGTGAACTCTCAAGCTCATCTCAACCGCTCCTCTTGTTTTTCAATCAGCTCACCCAACAACAATTTGTTTCATAAGTCCGCCGCAGCTTCTGGAGAGCACCTGAAACACTCACGGGGTCGCTGGCAGATAACACTGTCAGGGAGCAAACACAGGCTTATGAAACACTTTGCGCCTGATTATACCCCACATCGAGGAGATATGCAACAAAAAGGCCCCCTCAGCCGCCGTGACGGCGAGGGGGCGCGAGAGATCATCGTCCGTTGCTCATCTGGTCACAACAACCCCGTACCTGGCGCAGACACCGCTCTCGCTTTACTGGGGCCGGGCGAAAATCATCCGTCCAGCAGCGGTTTGCAACACTTTGGTCACCTCAACCTCAATTGTACGCCCGATGTAGCGGCGTCCATCTTCTACTACGACCATCGTCCCATCGTCCAGGTAACCCACTCCCTGCCCCGTTTCCTTGCCCTCTTGAATGATACGCACCTGCATGGTCTCACCGGGCAGCAGGACAGTCTTGACCGCGTTAGCCAGTTCATTGATATTGAGCACCTGCACTCCCTGGAGCTCGGCGACGCGGTTGAGATTGTAGTCATTGGTGATGATAGGAGCGTGCAACTGCTTGGCCAGGAGAATGAGTTTGTCATCCACCTCACGCGCATCCTCAATGTCCATGTCGGTAATGCGGATAGGGGTCACGGATTCCTTTTGCAGCCGCTTCAGCATATCCAGGCCACGCCGTCCCCGGTTGCGACGCAACACGTCCGAGGAATCGGCAATGTGCTGCAGTTCATTGAGAACGAAACGCGGCACCAACATCGTGCCTGAGATGAATCCTGTCTGACTGATATCGGCAATACGGCCATCAATGATGACACTGGTATCCAACAGCACATAACGTCCGCTGCCGGACGAGCCTTCGCGAAGTGGTAAGCGGGCACTGAGGACGTTGAAAATGTCTCGTTGGCGCATGACCATAACCGCCATGCCCAGATAACTGAAAAAAACCACACCGGCGAAAGAGAGAACAGCGCCAATCGGAGAAGGCAGCAACGATAGGGGCAAAGCCATCAGCGCAGCTACAATCAGGCCGACCACCAGGCCGATGATCGCGGCGATCAGTTGCTGAGCAGGCATCTGGCGGATCTTTATCCGCAGCCAGTTGAACGGATAAGTAGTTACATAAGGGGTAAGCAGCAAGCCTAGCGCAGCGCCGGCCAGCGAGAGAGCCAGCACGTAAAGATAAGGCGGCGATTCACCGGCCATGTACGTCCCCAGTCGCCATCCTGCTACAGCTAAAGCCACCATGCCCATCAAACGCAGCACGAGTTCGATTCCCATACACTATCACCTCCTTCCAGCGAGGGGATGGCGCTCCCCAAATAATACTCGGTGCAATTTGATTTAGTTGCAATGAAAACAGAGTTGGGCCCGATGCGTACTTTTGACCTTCCAGGGCGCGATGCGTGTTACGTGGTGCGTGATGGAACGGAACACGCATCACGTACACGATTCGTTGGCAGGTAAAGGTGAAGGGGCGTATAAACGGGGATATGTCCATACGCGCTGGGTCGGCATATGAAAAAAGGAGCGTACTTCGAAGTACACTCCGATAGACCATGCCAACATCCCGAAGCCAGCCCGACGGCCCAGAGTCGAAACCGGCTGTACCCGGGGGATCTTGTGCTATGCGGATGTCTGTCAGTACTCGAATAACCGGAAATGAATCCTGGAATATAAAATTGCTAAAAAATCAAACGCGATGAATGATTAATGAATGACTGTATTTATCTTACCACATTCTCCATGAAAAGTCAAAGACTTCAGCCCTTTTACAGCTATTTGCAGTGAATTTCAGCGCAGCCTCAACGGATCAGGGCCAGATCCAATGCCTCGGCCAGGGAGCGAGCTGTAAGAACCTCAATGTTGGCGTTGGCTGTTACTCCTCGCCGCCACGATTTGGGCACCAGACAGCGCCGAAAGCCCAGCTTGGCGGCCTCGTTCAGCCGCCGGTCGAGTTGGCTCACCGAACGCAGTTCGCCGGAAAGTCCCACTTCGCCCACCAGGGCCATATCCGCCGCTACCGGCGCGTTCCTGAAGCTGGAAGCGATAGCCGTGGCCACGGCCAGATCGGCGGCCGGCTCACTCACCCGCAGCCCGCCGATGACGTTGACGAACACGTCCTGATCGGAAAGACGCAGACCCACGCGCCTGGCGAGCACGGCCACCAGCAGCAGTAGGCGGTTGAAATCAATCCCGTTAGCCGTGCGCCGGGGCAATCCAAAGCTGGTCGTGCTGGCCAGGGCCTGGATTTCTAACAAGAGCGGTCGCGTGCCTTCCATCGTCACGGCAATGGCCGATCCCGCTGCCTGGGGCAGGCGTTCGGCCAGAAACGCCTCGGACGGATTGGCCACCTCGGTCAGGCCCTCGTTCCCCATCTCGAAGACGCCCACCTCGGCGGTGGCCCCGAAGCGATTCTTCACACTGCGCAGCAAGCGGTAGGCGTGGAAACGGTCACCCTCCAGGTAGAGCACGGTGTCCACGATGTGCTCCAGCACGCGAGGGCCGGCGATGGCCCCCGCCTTGGTGACGTGCCCCACCAGGAAGATGGGCAATCCCTGTCCCTTGGCCACGTGCATCAGCCGCGCCGCCGATTCGCGCACCTGGCTGACGCTACCCGCCGCCGAGGTCAGGTCCTCCAAGTACACCGTTTGTATAGAATCTATCACGGCCATGCAAGGGCGTAGTTGCTCGATGTGGCTGATGATCGTCTCCAGGTTCGTCTCCGTCAGCAACAAGAGGTGGTCGGTGGTGATGCCCAACCGGTCAGCGCGCATCTTGATCTGCTGTACCGACTCCTCACCGGAGACGTAAAGCACGTCACCGCTGGTCTCGCTCACCAGGGCCGCAACTTGCAACAGGAGTGTGGACTTGCCGATGCCCGGGTCACCGCCCACCAGCACCAGCGAGCCGGGCACGATCCCCCCACCCAACACGCGGCTGAACTCCGGCATGGGCAAGGGCAGGCGTTCCAGCCCATCGGCGGAGATAGCGGGCAGGCGCTGGGGTACGTTGCGCGGGGCACCGGCCCGGCGCCGAACACGCGGCTCCGGTTTGATCACGGTCTCGACCATGGTGTTCCACGCCCCACAGGCCGGGCATTGACCGTGCCAGCGTGGCCGCGACGCGCCACATTCCTGACAAACGAATACTATCTTCTCGCGCGATTTAGCCATCTCTGCTACCCTCTGATTGCCGGACGTGCTGCCTGTTAGCAGTAACAAAAAGACCCCAACATCGCTGGGGCCTGTATACTGAGCGTGTCACGCGCTGCGATGGCGGCAAAACGTAGCACGCAACACGAAGCACGTGCCCGGGTCCCGTCCCATGTTCGCCCAGAATAACTGCTAATTGAACAGGGCCTCCAAAATCCGGTCACCCGCCGACGTATCGCTCACCTCCTGTTCCGACGGCGTTGGGTGCGGGTGGCGTTCCACCACGTGCATGGTAATCGCATCCTCTTCCAGATCGGCCAGGACGACGTCACCAGGCTGGAACTCACCGGACAACATGCCCTCGGACAGGATGTCCTCCACCCTGTGCTGGATAATGCGCCGCAGGTGTCGCGCGCCAAACTCTGGGCTGTAGCCCTCGTCGGCCAGGAACTCCTTGGCTGCGTCGGTAACTCGGAGCTCCATTTCGTGCTCCGCCAGTCGAATGCGGACTTTGTTCAACTCCAAATCCACGATCTGCTTGATCTCATCCCTGGTGAGTGCACGGAAGACGATAATGCCATCCACGCGGTTCAGGAACTCTGGCCGGAACATCTTTTTCAGCTCACCCAGGAGTTTATCCCGCATTTTCTGGTAAGCTTCCTCCCCGTCTTTGGCCTCGTCCCGCCGCGTGGCAAAGCCGAGGGAGGTTGAGCGCCTGATCATTTCCGCGCCGACGTTAGAGGTCATGATGATAATCGCATTGCGGAAGTCCACCTTGCGCCCCCGTGCGTCGCTCAAGTGCCCCTCCTCCATAATCTGAAGGAGCATGTTGAACGCTTCCGGGTGAGCCTTCTCTACCTCGTCGAAACAGACCACCGAATAGGGGCGACGGCGGATGTGCTCAGTGAGCTGGCCGGCGTCCTCGTAGCCCACGTAACCGGGAGGTGCACCTACCAGACGGGCCACCGTGTGCCGCTCCATAAACTCCGACATGTCAATCTGGAGCAGGGCTTCCTCGCTGCCGAACAGGAATTCGGCCAGAGCCTTGGCCAACTCGGTCTTACCCACGCCGGTGGGCCCCAGGAAGATGAATGAGCCGATAGGCCGCGAGGGATCTTTCAGGCCAGCGCGGGCACGGCGGACGGCTTTAGAGATGATCTCCACCGCTTCATCCTGGCCCACCACCCGCTGATGTAACGCCTCCTCCATCTGCAAAAGGCGCTCCGACTCCTCGCCGGCGATGCGCGACACGGGGATGCCCGTCCACATGGCGACTATCTCGGCGATGTCCTCGGCCGTCACTTCGGGAAGTTCGGCCAGTTGCTCCCAGTTCAGGCGAATCTGTTCCACCTTGCGTTCCAGTTCCACCTCGCGATAGCGCAAATTGGCAGCCCGCTCGAAATCCTGATCGGCGATGGCCTCATCTTTCTCTTGCTGCACGTCTCGCAGCTCCGCCAGTGCCTGCCGCAAGATACTGCTCTGCGGGGCTTTGTACATGCGCACGCGAGCCGCCGCCTCGTCTATCAGATCAATGGCCTTATCCGGCAAGAAGCGGTCGGTAATGTAGCGGGCGGCCAGGTGCGCGGCAGCGTGAATCGCCTCGTCGGTGATCCGCAATCTGTGATGGGCCTCGTACCGGCTCTTGATGCCCTGCAGGATGTCAATCGTTTCCTCCAGGGTAGGCTCATTGACCATCACGGGCTGGAAGCGGCGCTCCAGGGCAGCGTCACTTTCGATGTATTTGCGGTACTCCTCCATCGTCGTCGCCCCGATGCACTGCAACTCACCACGGGCAAGTGCCGGTTTGAGGATGTTGGCCGCATCTACCGAACTGCCTGCCGAGCCAGCCCCCACCAGCATGTGCAGCTCGTCAATGAATAAGATGCTTGACGAGTCCTTTAATTCGCTTATGACCTTCTTTAGTCGCTCCTCGAATTGACCACGGTACATCGTACCCGCCACCAGCGAGCCCACGTCCAGCTGGAGCAGCCGTTTGTCCAGCAGGGGTTCGGGCGTCACTCCGGCCACGATGCGCTGGGCCAAACCCTCGACGATGGCCGTCTTGCCCACGCCGGGCTCACCGATGAGCGCCGGGTTGTTCTTCGTCCGCCGGGAGAGAATTTGAATCACCCGCTCGATCTCCGTCTCGCGCCCGATGACGGGGTCCAGCTTGCCCTGCTCAGCCAGGTCGGTCAGGTCAATGGCCAGTTGATCAACGGTGGGGGTCCTTTGTCTATCCTGCCTTCTCTCCCCGGCGTAAACGGGGTTCTGCATCAACACCTTTGCCGTCTCGTTACGCACCGCATCCGGGCTGACCCCCAGCTTGCGCAGCACGTCCATCGCCACTCCGTCACCCTGGCGCACGAGGCCCAGCAGGAGATGCTCCGTGCCGATGTAATGATGTCCCATGCGCCGCGCCTCTTCCACTGCCAGCTCGATCACGCGCTTGGTGCGCGGGGTCAGGCTCACACGGCCAAAAACCGGACGACGACCTTGTCCCACGGTCTGTTCAATCAGGGCCTCTACACGATCAGAGCTGACTCCCAGATCGCGCAACACTTTGCTGGCCGCGCTCTTCTCCTCACGAATCAAGCCCAAAAGGAGATGCTCCGTGCCGATGTAGCTGTGATGCAAGCGCTGGGCCTCTTGCTGGGCAATTGTCAGTGCCCTACGCGCCCGTTTAGTGAATTTGTCCAAGTTATCAGCCATGGCCCGTTCCCTCCGTAACTATACCCACTCACCTATGCTCGACTGTTTTCCGTTACTCCCCCGAACCACTCTTACCCCGCTTGTCTCTCCTCAACTGCCTCACGAAAATATAACAGAGGGGCCTATCACCGTTAGATGTATCGGCCCCTCATTGGTACATCCGAGACTTAGTGTGACCAGATTGATCCCTGGTGATAGTCCCTTCCCAGAACACTCGGCATTTATGAGGGCCACTACACACTAAGCGAATCCTATTTAAAGTCACCAGCAAGGGAAACTACACGTGAGACTGCCCGACCGGATGGCAGGATAAGTCCCCCGTCCCCGTTCCCGCACGAGGTAAGTTAAAGCGGTAAATTACACCGCTATCTGATCCATCACCAGCGGCGCAGGCTCCGTCACCAGGTGATCCACTGTCACCGGCTCAGGGTCTGGCGCTGCCGACACGTCCTCAACCTCTGACTCAGCGGGCAGGTCCTCGCCTTCGGAATCAGCTTCCACGGCAGCTTCTTCCACCTCTTCAGCAGCCTGTGCTACCGGTTCCTCCTGCCCTTCCTGCTCCTCTGCATACTCCGGGAGTTCCGGTTCTCCCTCTTCTTCCTCGGCGAGGCCGGCCTCGTACTCGGCCTGCCAATCTGCCTCAGCGTACTCCCCCGAAGCTACCTGTTTCAGGCTGAGTCCTATCCGGCGGCGCTGAGCGTCCACGCGAATGACGCGCAAGGTGAGAACGTCGCCTTCCTTCACCACCTCTTTGGGATGGGTCACGTGCTGATCGCTCAATTCGGAGATGTGGATCAGCCCCTCGATGTCATCGTCCGAGAGGCGGGCAAAGGCCCCGAATTTAACCAGCTTGGTGATCGTGCCCTCCACCAGTTGACCCACCGTATACTTGTTGACTGCCTGGGTCCACGGATCGGGCTGCAGGCGTTTCAAACTGAGGCCAATGCGCTTGCGTTCGCGGTCCACGTTAAGGACATAGACCTCGACCTCATCGCCCACTTTCAACACTTCGCTGGGGTGAGCTACCCGTCGCCAGGACAATTCTGAGAGGTGAACCAGGCCATCTGCCCCGCCCAGGTCAACGAAAGCGCCAAAGTCGCACAGGCTGATGACCTCTCCCCGCCGAATATCGCCCTCGCGCAGGTCGGCCAGCAGTTGTGCCTTCTGTTGCCGGCGCCACTCGCGCATGGCGGCTCGCTCGGAGAGGATCAGGCGATTGCGCTCACGGTCCAGCTCGATTATCTTGAGCTGCAACTTCTGGCCTACCAGCTGGGCACGCAAATCCTCTCCGCTCAGGGTCTCACCCTGGGCTCGCTGCCGTCGCGTGGTGAGCTGCGAAGCCGGCACAAAGCCACGCACTTTCCCCAGCCGGACAATGAGCCCGCCCTTGTTATAGCCGGCCACCGTGCCCTCGAAAATCTCCCCGGCCTCGAACATCTTCTCTGCTCGCCGCCAGTCTTTTTCCAACTGGGCACGGCTGAAGGAGAGGACAACGTTGCCATTGCGATCCTCGGGGGTGATCACATACACCAGCACCTCGTCCCCAACGTTAAGCTGGGCAAGGAACTCCGGCCCCAATCTCTCCAATTCACGATATGAGATAATGCCTTCGGACTTGGAGCCGACGTCTACCAGCACCTCACCTGGGCTGACTTGCACGATGGTGCCTTCTACAATGTCTCCCCGTCGCAATCTCTTGAAATCGTAGGCCTGGCCCAAGAGATTCTCCATCGAGTAATCGCTTTCGGCTGCCTCCTGAGCCCTCCCTTCTCCTTCCCCCTCTGTTTCTGTCATCGTGGTGTTCTCATCTAACATGCTTCTTCCCCTCTTTATGTGGTTTAGTATATTATACTCCATTTCTCCCAGAGCGCAACCACACTATTCAGAACCGGGCGCATTTCAGTTTGGGGGCGAGTTGGTGCTGTGCTCTGGCCTCGGAGACCTCTCCCATCCCCCAGAATAAGGTTTGTCTCGTAGCGGCCGGCCGCTGTGCCGGCCTACGGCGGGCAGGGCCGCCCGCCGCTACCTCGGGGTCTGTAGAGGCGCAGCATGCTGCGCCATACGCATCAAGTTCAGGCTTACGTCGAGAGCAGACAGCCCGGCCACTCCGAGCTAAAGCTCAGGGCTGAGTAGCGTCGCCCCTTGCGGGCGACGCAGGCGTCGGGGGC
>JAGGZG010000252.1 GCA_021162125.1 Anaerolineae bacterium | reverse complement strand
CACTTTTGTGCCCCCGCCCGGCGATGAAATCGCCGGGCTACAGAACGGCGCCGGATAAATTCCGGCTAAAACTAGGGTTTCGAGGGCAAATAGCAGGTCACCTGGGGTCAAGCCCCGTTCACGGGGCGCTGCTATCTAGCCCGGACACTTGATGTCCGGGCGGCTTACGGCGCCAAGTGTCAACCTATTTGTGAACCATCCCGCCAGCACCTTCGGAATTACCGTAATCGCCTACTGCCTGATGCCCAATCATTACCACTTCCTGTTGCGACAAGATAGCACAGAAGCAGCAGGTCTGCTGCCCCGGCGGGTCTTCAACAGCTACACAAAAGCGTTCAACAAACGATACGAACGTAGCGGCACCCTTTTTGAAGGGCGCTATCAGGCCATCCACGTGGACAAGGATGGCTATCTGCTTCACCTGTGCCGGTACATCCACGCTAACCCCGTGAAACATGGATTGGTGTCGCGTCTGGCAGAATGGCCGTATTCCAACTATCACGAGTGGATCGGAGCACGCCACGGCACGCTGGTTGACCTGAACTTTGTGCGAGAGCACTTTCCGACGGCGCAGACCTATAGCCAGTTTGTTCTGGATCACCTGGCCGGGCTGGACAAGCTGCCCAAGGGGATTGAAGCGTATCTGTTGGAGTAGAAAAGGTGCCCGTCACGCAGGTGACCGTCACTTCTAAAGTGACGGTCACCTGCGTCACCTGATTGACATAGGGGCTAAAATGATATAGAATAGCGCTAAGCGAGATTCTGCCCTCCGACTCACCTTGTTCCCCCTGGGACGGGTGAGCGATAAGGTGTGGGGAGCAATCCCCATGCCCGCCGTGTTTGCAAAGGAGGCGCTCCACCGTTTATCCATGACCGGACACCGGCAGTGGATAAAGGCGGGGTGGCCTCTTTTCAGTTTATCGAGGGAAGGGGGTGATGTGAAGCACAACAGGAAATCTTGTGTGTTGCTGGTTAGCGGGTCCGATCAATTGAATCGTTCAAAAAGGGGGTAAAATTCCAATGGCCAAGATTCTGCGCGTGAATATGACTGATCGTACAGTCAAGTACGAGGACGTACCGGAGAAGTACCGCTTGATGGGTGGGCGCTGGCTGACCTCCTCTATCATCGCCGACGAGGTGGATCCCACCTGCCATCCCCTGGGACCCAACAACAAGGTAGTTTTCGCCCCTGGGATCGTCACCGGCACCAACGCGCCGACCTCAGGCCGCATCTCGGTGGGCGGCAAGTCCCCTCTCACCGGCGGCATCAAGGAATCCAATGCCGGAACCGGCTTCAGCCAGATCATCGCCCGCCTGGGCATCAAAGCCATCGTCGTCGAGGGCTACCCGCAGGATGGCGGCTGGTGGGGACTGCATATCACCAAGGATGGCGCCGAGTTCTTCCCCGCCGACGAATACACCGGCAAGGGCCTCTACGAAGTCTACCCACAGCTCTTTGAGCGCTTCGGCAAGAAAGTGGGCATCACCAGCATCGGCATCGCTGGCGAGCGACTCTACGCCAACTCCGGTGTCTGCTTCAATGATATTGACAACCGGCCCAGCCGCTACTCCGGCCGCGGTGGATTGGGCGCGGTGATGGGCAGCAAACACCTTAAGTTCATCGTCGCGGATGGTCAGGGGGCGCCCGGCGTGGAGATCGCCAACAAGGACCTCTTTAACACCGGCCGTAAGAAGCTGACCAAGGCGCTCAAATCCCACGACATCACCAAGCCCGGCGGTGGCCTGAACACCTACGGCACTGCCATCCTGGTCAACATCATCAACGAGGCTGGCGGCTTGCCTACCCGCAACTTCCGCGAGGGCCGCTTCGAGGGGGCAGCCAAGACCTCCGGTGAGGCCATGGCCGAACTGTGTAAGACCCGGGGCGGCGTGGGACGCATGGGCCACCCGTGCCATCCCGGCTGCATCATCCAGTGCTCCAATGTCATCCCCAACCCCGACGGTTCCGAACTGGTCTCCGTCATCGAGTACGAGACCACCTGGGCCTTTGGCGCCAACTGCGGCATTGACGACCTGGACGTCATCGGCAAGCTGACCTGGATGGCGAATGACTATGGAATGGACACCATCGAGGCCGGCGGCACTATTGCCGTGGCCATGGAGGCCGGG
The DNA here is from genome assembly GCA_021162125.1 of Anaerolineae bacterium. Lineage (GTDB taxonomy): Bacteria > Chloroflexota > Anaerolineae > JACIWR01 > JACIWR01 > JACIWR01. The sequence goes on along the minus strand of JAGGZG010000252.1, from coordinate 2,064 downwards.
CTGGCCGAGTTCGGCGACGGCAAGCGGGCCATCGAGCTGATGGAGGAGATCGGCAAAGGCACCCCGCTGGGCCACATCCTGGGCCAGGGGGCAGCGACCACCGGCAAGGTCTTCGGCGTGGTGCGTGTGCCTGGTGTCAAGGGGCAGAACATGCCCGCCTACGAACCACGGGCCATCAAGGGTATCGGCATGACCTACGCCATCTCCACCATGGGCGCCGATCATACCTCCGGTTACACCATTGCCCCGGAGATTCTGGGCGTCAGCGGCAAGGTAGACCAGTTCGACAAAAATAAGGCGGAGTTGGTGCGCAACTTCCAGTACTCCACCGCCTTTATTGACTCCTCCGGCCACTGCCTGTTCATCGCATTCGCTATCTTAGACATCGCCGAAGGCTTCGAGGGGCTGATCGAGGAGTGCAACGGCCTCCTGGGCGTCGAGTGGACGGCGGAGGACATCATGAACATCGGCAAGGAGATCATTAACAAGGAGCGAAACTTCAACAAGGCCGCCGGCCTCACCAAGGCCGACGACCGCCTGCCGGAGTTCATGAAGTACGAGAAGCTCCCACCCCACAACGTGGTCTGGGACGTGCCGGACGAGACGCTGGACGCCGTGTTCGAGGATTAGAGACGACTTAGAAGCCAGGTTTTTTCTGAAAAAACCTGGCTTCTCTATCCTCTGCCCGTGAGGGAGTCCAATGATCACCGTCTACGTGCGAGTGTTTGCCACACTACGCCGCCACTTTCCAAACCTGAAACTTGGCGAGGCGATGCCGGTGGAATTACCGGAGGGCGCGACCGTGGGCCAACTGGTCGAGCACCTGGGACTTCCCGCCGATGAGGTCAAAGTAGTCTTCGTCAACGGTATTGTACGGGGAGTCGAAAGCCCACTGGCGGCGGGAGACGAGGTCGGCATCTTCCCACCCGTGGGCGGGGGATAAACTGCAATCCAGGCCAAAGACAAACGTGCCCCGGCAATTTTGCCGGGGCACGTTCTTTTTTGAGGCGAGTTTGCGCCAGGCCGCGATAGGGGCACGGCGCGCCGTGTCCGCCCTGGTGGCGCAGTCGTCGCGACAAACCCCGAGGATGTAGTTCAGCAAGGGGACAAGGAGCAGTGTAGACAGGGGGGTGTTTTTGTGGTAGAATATCGGCAGGCCCTCTTCCTTCCATCCATCACCAACACCGCCTGTTTCGCGGCGGTGCGACGAGCCCGCGTCCCACAATGTGAGGTGACAACATGACCCCAGACAATCTTGACCGTGATAAGGGAGGACCCATCAGCATCCACGGTGATGTCCAGAGCAGCGTCCTGATCACCGGCCCGCGCAACATCGTGCTGCTGGCCGCCCGGCAGGCTCAGGAACAGGGCCGTGACCCCACCCGCATGTTGCGTGTGGTGGCCCTCCTGGCCGCTCCGGTGCACAACCCTGAACACCCCGACGAACCGCCGGAGCCCCTGGACCTGCGCGCCGAGTGGCACCGCCTGGAGCAGGCTGTTTGTGGTGCCCACGCCCCCATCCTCCTGGCCCGCCTGGTCCCGCCCACCCTGGATACCCTGCGCCGCGAGCTGTCACCCCGCTTGGCCGAACAGGGCCTCTTCCCCCAGGTGTTGCACTTCAGCGGCCACGCCTGGACGCAGGGCCTGCTGCTGGAGGACGAGTATGGACAGACCCACCCCGTGACCGCCATCGAACTCCTGCAGGCCCTTAAGCCGCCCCAGCCCCTGGACCTGGTGGTGCTCAACGCCTGCCAGACCGCCGCCACAGCTCATTCCGCAGCCCAGACCCTGCTGGACGCCGGCCTGGCCCGCGCTGTGGTGGGCCACCCCCGCCGCGTCTGGGACGAGGAGGCCATCGCTTTCACCCGCACCCTGTATGCCGACCTGACCGACGGCTACTCCCTGCGCGAGGCGGTGGAGCGCGCAAAGGTGACGGTCACCTCTAAAGGTGACCGTCACCTGGAGGTACGCCTGCTGGGCGACGGCGACCTGCGCTTCACTGGCCTGACCCGCGGCGAGCCGCTGGTGGACGACGCCCGCCCCGAAGGGAATCTGCACCCCGGT
>JAGGZG010000353.1 GCA_021162125.1 Anaerolineae bacterium | reverse complement strand
GTTACTACTCAGGCCAGCGGTTGAAACCGCGCCTGAGGAGTTAAAGCTGGCTGTCCACCTGCGTGGACAGGCGCGTCCACGCAGGTGGACGCTCGGCTGCAAGCCCTCTAGAGGCGATTTCAATCGCTAACAGAAGTAGCCTGAGCAGTTACATAGAAGGAAAAACTCTGCGACTTCTGTGCGCTCTGCGGTAAAATCAAGTGGCCGCCTGAACGCTGACAATAACTTTTTGTGGTGACGAAATCGAGGTGAGTATCGAGAAATGCAGAAAAAAATAACTGACGACTTAGATGCCCTGTTGGGTGTTTTGCCGACATCCATCCGCGCCGCTCTGGAGGCGGCTGATCGGGGCGATGAATTACTGGAAGTTGTGATGGACTTGGGCCGTCTGCCAGAGGCCCGCTTTTTGGATCACGAACTGGTTTTAAGTCAACAAGAGGTGACAGCCGAACAGATTGACGAGGTGGTCTCGCGCGTCAGCGAGTTCGATGAGGACAACCGGGCCGGCATCGAGCGTACACTGCACCGCATATCGGCGATACGTAACCGTAAGGGACGCATCGTGGGTCTGACCCTGCGCGTGGGACGGGCGGTGTATGGCACCATTGGCATCATCCAGGACATCATAGAATCGGGGAAGAACATCCTGCTCCTGGGCAGGCCCGGCGTGGGTAAGACTACCCTGCTGCGAGAGGCAGCCCGCGTGCTGGCCGAGAACAAGCGGGTGGTCATTGTAGATACGTCTAACGAGATCGGTGGCGACGGCGACATCCCGCACCCGGCCGTGGGCCGTGCGCGGCGGATGCAGGTGCCCTCCCCCGCTCTCCAGCACGAGGTGATGATCGAGGCGGTGGAGAATCACATGCCAGAGGTGATCATCATTGACGAAATCGGTCGCGAGCTGGAGGCGGAGGCGGCGCGCACCATCGCCGAGCGCGGGGTGCAGCTCGTCGGCACGGCGCACGGCAACAGCCTGGACAATCTGATGATGAATCCCACGCTGGCCGACCTGGTGGGCGGCATCCAGAGTGTGACGCTCTCCGATGAAGAGGCGCGGCGGCGAGGCACGCAGAAGTCCATCCTGGAGCGCAAGGCACCGCCGACTTTTGATGTGGTGGTGGAGATTCAGAGTTGGCAGCGGCTGGCAGTGCACCACGACGTCGCGGCGGCGGTGGATGCCATCCTGCGCGGGCGCAGCCGGCCGGCGGAGATTCGCTACCGCGACGAGAGCGGAGAGGTGCACGTTGAGAAAACTACCCTGCCCCCACCCAGTTTCAAGCCGTCATCCGCGCGGCCTGGGCGGGCCAAGCTGGCCTCGTTGCACGCCTATCCTTACGGCGTCGCGCGTAACCGGTTGGAGCAGGCGGCCAAACATTTGCGCGTCCCGCTCGCTGTGGTGGAGGAACTGGACGAGGCCGAGGTGGTCATCACCCTCAAGAACTATTACCGCCGGCGACCGCGCCTCTTATCCGAGGCGGAGGAGCGGGGAGTGCCCATCTACGTGCTGCGCTCCAACACGGTGAACCAGATGGAAAGCTGCCTGGCCGACATTTACGACTTGAAGCCTGCGGATCTGGATCCTTTTGCGCGGGCCGTGCGGGAGACTGAGGAAGCGATTCAGAAAGTGATGTCTGGTGCGCGGGTGGTGGAGCTCTCGCCACAGAAAGCCTACATCCGCCGGGTGCAGCATGAGATGGTCCGTGCCGCCAACCTGGTCTCCCACAGTCGGGGGAAAGAGCCGAGGCGAAGAGTGCGGATTTACAGGGAGTGAGACCAATGGGCGCAGTTGCGATCAAAGAGAGTTATATTGATACCTTGCGGGCCTTTGGCGAGGTAGATAAGCTGCTCAACGAGGCTGTAGAAGAGTATCTGATTGGCCGTATCATCGAACGTATTAAACGGGCTCGTCAAGAGGTGCAGGCTTTTGAGAAGACGTATGGGATGAATTATTCGACCTTTGCTGAGCGTATCCAACTCGATGGAGACTACTACGAGCAAGTTAACCAGAGCCATCCCCTGTGGGAGCAGGATGCCCTGGAGTGGAAATACTGGACTGAGGAGATTAGCGATTGGACAGAGAAACTGAACAGCATCTTGAGCAAATCCTGACGCTGGCCCGTCAGAGTTTCTCCGTCGTCGAGATCATCAAGTACGATATCTCCGAAGAGCGAGCTCTTCTCAAGCTGAAGTGCACCTGCGAGCATCGTGACGTCTTTGTCACTGAAGTCATCACTCAACGAGAACGCTGGTACTCCTACTATCTCCTGGAAAGCAAGGCCATTCTAATAGGTCTGGATAACTACCCTGATAGACCAGCTCTGCGTCTGAAATACGGTGATACCTTTGGTCAGCATCTTCACGAACCCATTCCTCACATTCACACTGAGAATAAGCAAAAGCTAGAACTGACTGAGGAGCAGACGTTCGCCGACTTCATGCAAATGGTGTCAGATTTTTGCCGTTGAATGAACGGAGGAATTGGGCATTACCCGTGCGATATGGGACAGGGAAGAAGATTTGTTCATCACCTTTGAAGGACCGGATGGCAGCGGGAAGACGACTCAGATTCAGCTTCTATACCAATATTTGCGGGAGCGAGGGTATCCCGTCTACCTGACCCGCGAGCCGGGCGGTACGAGTATCGGCGATCAGATTCGGGCTGTGCTGCACGACGTGCGCAACACTGAGATGCGGCCCGAGGCGGAGATTCTGCTCTATTCGGCCTCGCGGGCGCAACTGGTGGGGCAGGTCATTCGCCCCCGCCTGGCGGCCGGCGAGATCGTGCTCTGTGACCGCTACGCTGAATCTACTCTGGCTTACCAGGGATACGGGCGGCTGCTGGATCTGCCGACGCTGCGGTACATCACTGCTTTCGCCACCGGCGGTCTGCGGCCCGATCTTATCATCTACCTGGACCTTCCCGTTGAGGAGGGGTTGCGCCGCCGGCTGGCTGCTTATCAAGCGGGGGGAGCAGAATGGAACCGCATGGATCAGGAAGAGGTCGCTTTTCACCAGAGGGTGCGTGCTGGCTATCTTCAAATGGCTGCTGCCGAGCCGGACCGCTGGCTGGTTCTGGACGCGGCGCAGCCCGTGGACGTGATTCAAGAGCGTATTCGAGAGGCGGTTATAGCCCGTCTGGAAAAAGTGGGCAGAGTGACGGAAGGTCACAACCGTTCACGCACACTTGATGGCGAAATCATACAAGAAGGGGATGGGGAAGGAAGAAGATGAAACTCGTCATGAGCATCGTACACAGCGATGATGCCCGCCCACTGATTGACGCCCTGATGCAAGGGGGGTATCGGGCGACGATGATCAGCACGACCGGCGGTTTTCTGCGCGAGGGGAATGCTACCATACTCGTGGGTACGGACGACGACCGTGTGCCAGACGTCCTGCGCATCATCCGGGAGAGCTGCCACACGCGCACTCAGTACGTCAACCCCTTGCCGCCGGTGATGGAGTCCGGTGAGGTGTACATGCCCTCACCAGTCGAGGTACAGATGGGCGGGGCGACCGTCTTCGTGCTCGAGGTTACCCAGTTCGAGAGGTTTTAATTGGGAAAGGGGCGGTGCGGCGGCTAGAATTCATCGAAGCCGCCGCCCATATCGCCGCCCATATCGCCGCCGAGTTCCGGCATGGCCGCTTCAATTTCCTCCGGGCTCTCCCCAGCCTCCAGGCGGCCCACAACTTCGTCGAACTCGGGGCCCAGGTCCTCGCCCATCTCTTTGCTCATCTTGCGCATCCAGCGGGCGATGGATTTGGGATCGTTTTCGTCCAGGCCAGCCAGGCTGCTGGGATCGGCCAGGTCTTCCAGGTGGCTTTCCTCGGAGCGGACGACGGCCACACGCGACACCAGGCGGGTCAGATTTGTGCCCCCACAGCGCGGGCACTGCGGGGTGTTTCCCTCAACCTCCGCGAATGTACGCCAAAGCACGCTCACCCGTCGCCGGCAATCGTTGCATCGGTATTCGTAGATGGGCATGGTCACGTCCTCCTAAGAATAAATTACTGATCGGGCTGTATTATACCGCAAATTTCGGGCTGAATCAACTCATGGGGCTGTGATGACTTCTGATCCCTACCATCGTGAAATCTACCCATTGCTGGTGGTAATCTCCGGGCCTTCCGGCGTGGGCAAGGACGCGGTTCGGAAACGAATGCAAGAACGGGGTTGTCCGTTCCACTTCGTGGTCACAGCCACAGATCGCCCGCAGCGTCCGGGCGAAGTCCACGGCAAGGACTACTTCTTCGTCTCCACTGCCGAGTTTGACAGGATGCTGGCGAACGGCGAGCTGTTGGAGCACGCTCTGGTCTACGGCCAGCACAAGGGCATCCCCAAAGCCCAGGTACGCCAGGCCCTGGCCAGTGGCCAGGACGTGATCATGCGCGTGGACGTCCAGGGAGCGGCCACTATTCGTCGCCTGGTACCGGAGGCGGTGTTGATTTTCCTGATGCCCTCCTCGGAGGAGGAGCTGATTCGCCGTCTTCGCCGGCGGAGAACCGAGGACCCGGCGGCTTTACAGACGCGCATCGCCTTCGCTCGCGAGGAATTGAAGTGGCTGCCGGAGTTCGATTATGTGGTCGTCAATCGGGAGAGCAAGCTGGACGACACCGTGGATCAGATCATGGCCATCATCACCGCCGAGAAGTGCCGTGTGAACCCTAGAAAGATCGAGCTGTGAGCCAATCGCCACCGGTTGATTCATCCTCCCCGGCACCTGCCCCACGGCGGGTTTACCTGCCCCTCCCGCTCCACCAATCGCGCCTCACCTGGGTGCTGTTGGCCATTAACGTGGGTGTCTGGCTGCTCATGACCGCCCTGGGCGGGTCCGAGCGGTTGGAGGTCCTCATTGCTTTCGGGGCCAAATTCAATCCCCTGATCGTCGAGGGACAGGTGTGGCGGCTGTTGAGCTCGATTTTCCTGCACATCGGCCTGGTGCACTTGCTCTTCAACTCCTACGCTCTCTTCCGCCTGGGGACGGACGTGGAGCGCGTTTTTGGTTCGGGACGCTTCCTGGCCCTTTATCTTCTTTCCGGCGTGGGCGGCAGTCTGCTGAGTTTCGCTTTCAATTCCCACCTCTCCGCCGGGGCATCGGGAGCGATCTTTGGGCTGGTCGGCGCGCTGGGATCGCACCTGTTCCGCCATCGGGAGGCCTTTGGGCAGCTGGGCCGGCGGCAGTTGTGGGACATCATTGGGGTGGCCGCCTACAATTTGGTGTTCGGCTTCATCATGCCGGGGATAGACAATCTGGGACACCTGGGCGGCCTGGTGAGCGGGGTGGTGCTGGGCTGGCTGCTTGGTCCCCGCTACTCCGTTGTTCTGACCGCTGAGGGTCGGCCCCTCGTGGTGGATCACAACGGCTGGCGGCGGTACTGGCCCGGCCTGGCAGTCGTCGTGCTCGTCCTGGTGACCGGTACAGGACTGGCGATGTGGGTGCAGGCCGATTCGGCGGCGGTGCACCTCTGGCGGGGGCAGGCGGCGCTGGACGCCGGGGACCCCGCGCGGGCCGTGGCCGAGCTGGAGCGTGCTGTCGCCAGAGACCCTCGCTCGGCGGATGGCTATTTTTACCTGGGCGTGGCCTACAGTGAGTTGGAGCAGTCCGCGCTGGCGGCGCAGGCTTACGAGCAGGCATTGCGCCTGGCCCCCGGTGCGCCAGAGGTTCACTGGAACCTGGCTCTGACGTACGCTGACCTGGGCCGTTACGAGGAGGCGATTGCCCGCATGGAGGAGTTTATCGCTCTGGGCCCGGAGCAGGCGTATCTGTCGCGGGCGTGGGCGTACATCAATCTCTGGCAGAGGAAGCTGGGCCAATGAGCGCGCTAGAGTGGGCGTTGGCTGCGTTGGTCGCCGGCGGGCTAATCGTCGCCGTGCTCCTGCTGCTGTGGGCCACCGCCCAACGCCGCCGGGCGGGATTGCCGGCGGCGTTGGGCGGTGGCCCACAGCAGCAGGAGCAC
>JAGGZG010000145.1 GCA_021162125.1 Anaerolineae bacterium | reverse complement strand
TGTCGAAGTGGCAGGCTTTTCAGTCGTTCAGAATGACATGGTTTGGTTATAGCTGGTGGCCGCGTTATGAAAGAAGTGATCCGCCGCCTGGCGGCTCGCACCGAAGAGAACCGCGCTCAATTTCGAGGGGGTTTTGCAGCTTTTGCTGCCCGCCACGATCTATCCGACTGGGAGGGCTGGTTTAGTCCCTACGACGACATCCACGCTTTGGTCTTGCAAAACATTGAAAAATGTGATATAGTTCTAGACTTAGGTGCTGGCGATCTGCGGCTGGCGCTGCGACTGGCGGAGCGGGCGCGGCGGGTGTACGCCGTGGAAGTCAACCCCGTGGTCTTGGGAACGGCCCTCAGCGAGATTGGCTTCGATCTGCCGCGCAATCTGCACGTCGTCTGCGCCAACGCGCTGGACGTCGCCATCCCGCCGGGGGTGACGGTCGCCGTACTGCTCATGCGCCACTGCCAGCATTTTGGCGAGTACTTCGGCCGGTTACAGGCGGCCGGTTGCCAGCGGCTGATCACCAACGCTCGCTGGAAGAGTGGGGTCGAAGTCATTGATTTGACCCGTCCGCGCGTGCCTTTTGAGCAAGTGCAGGAGGGGTGGTATGCCTGTCAGTGCGGGGCGGTGGGGTACGTGGGCCAGGGAGAACGCTCCGAATCTCCTCCGATCGAAGTGAGTGGTTGCCCGGCCTGCCAGAAGTTGTGATGGTAAGCGTTCGCCGAAGGTCTCCCTTCGTCTTCGCTCAGGGCAGGGCCTGACCGCGAAGGGGGCTCAATCAGGAGACCTTCGCCCATCGCAAGTTAAGGAGGATGAAGTGAAACTCAAAGGGAAACGGGTTGCTGTTTTGGTCGCTCCTGCTTACGAAGACTTGGAGTTCTGGGTGCCGTTGATGCGTATGCAGGAGGAGGGCGCGGAAGTCACTGTAGTGGGTCTCAAGGCTGGCGAAACTTACGTGAGCAAATCCGGTGGCCTGACGGCCACGGCGGAAGTTGGCGCGGATGACGTGGGCCCCCAGGATTTCGATGCTGTGCTCATCCCCGGCGGGTGGGCGCCGGACAAGCTACGTCGCCATCCAGGGGTACTTTCCCTGGTGCGTGGAATGTACGAGCAGGGCAAGGTAGTGGGTTCTATCTGCCACGCCGGGTGGGTGCTTGCCTCGGCGGGCATCGTGCGCGGTATGCGGGTCACCGGGTCAATGGGTATCCGGGATGACCTGGTCAACGCCGGGGCGACGTGGGTGGACGAGCCGGCATTTCGCGAGGGCAACGTGGTCTGGGGACGGGTGGTGGCCGACATTCCGGCCTACTGCCGCGAACTCGTAGCAACCCTGAGTTCTCCTTAACGCAGTTCGGTTTTGCGAAAATAGGACGAGATTGATTGCTTGCTACGTATTGCGTGCTCCGTCTTACGCAACACGCAATACGCAACACGCAACACGCAACACGCAACACGTTTGGTTGATCGGCAGACCTATCTTAAGGTAGGCGCACTGCTCTGTAGGGAGCTGAAATCATTGACAAGGGGGGTCGTATTGGTCGGCATCGTAATCGTAGCACACAGCCAGGAACTGGCCCAGGGCGTCTGCGCGGTAGCCAGTCAGATGAGCGCGCGGAGTGATTTGCCCATCGTGGCGGCCGGCGGCCTGGAAGACGGGGGGCTGGGTACCAGCTTTGAGAGGATTCAACAGGCGGTGGACGCCGTGTATAGCGAAGACGGCGTCCTGATTTTAATGGACCTGGGTAGCGCGGTGATGACCACCCAGATGGTGCTGGAGATGCTTCCTCCAGAGCAGCGGGCACACGTCCGGTTGAGCAATGCTCCACTGGTGGAAGGCGCTATCGCCGCCGCCGTGGCCGCTTCCCTGGGTGACGATCTGGACCAGGTTCAGCGCGCCGCCGAGACCGCTATGGAACTTCCCAAAATTCCTCAGGCAGAGCCCCTTGCACCTCCGGCGGAGTCTCCGTCCGCAGCGACAGGTCCCATCCGCAGCGTTGAACTGGTTGTCCCCAATCCGGTTGGATTGCACGCCCGCCCCGCTGCCCTTTTCGTACAGACTGCTTCCCGGTTTGCCTCGAAAATCACTGTGCAGAACGTGACCCAGGGCCGCCAGCCGGTGGATGCCAAGAGTATGATGCAGGTGGCCAGCCAGGGCACGGCCCGGCAGGGTGAGCGCATCCGCATCGTGGCCCAGGGCGAGGACGCCGACGAGGCCATCGCCGCCTTGAGCGCGTTGGTGGAAGCCGGCTTTGGTGAGATGGAAGAGGAAAAAGAAGAAGCGGCCACCACTCCTCCCTCCCGGCCTCCCGTATCGCAGCCGGCCCCATCGCCGGTCGTCCCTCAGGGCTCGCTGCCCTCCCGCCTGCAAGGGATTGGTGCTTCTGAAGGATACGCTGTCGCTCCCGCCTTCGTCTACCGGCGACCCGACCTGCGTGTAGAACGGTGCACAGTGGACGATCCCCAGGCCGAGATAGACCGTTTCCGGCGGGCGCTAGATACCGCCCGCCACCAACTTGACGAGGTACAGCAACACGTGTCCGCTACTGCCGACGAGCAGACCGGGCGCATTTTCGAGTTCCACCGCATGATGTTGGAGGACGACGAACTGGTCTCCACTGTCGAGGAGAAAATAGCCACCGAGCATTGCAACGCCGAGGCCGCCGTCAGCGATGTCATTGGCCAGTGGGTGAGTCACTTCGAGAGCCTGGACGACGAGTTGATGAGCGCGCGAGCTGCCGATGTGCGGGACGTGGGTAACCGGCTGCTGGCCGTGCTCATGGGGGTGGACCTGTCGCAGCTCAGCCAACTTCCGGAACCGGTCATCGTGGTGGCGGAGGATTTGGTGCCCTCTGAGACGGCCTTGATGGACCGGACGCGGGTGCGCGGGCTGTGCACTGCTCTGGGTGGCTCAACCTCTCACACGGCGATTTTGGCCCGCATGTGGGGTATCCCGGCGGTGGTTGGTGTGGGAGAGGAGATATTGGCTGTGCCGTCTGGGACCATTTTGGCCTTGGATGGGGAGTCCGGCGTAGTGGAGGTGAACCCCTCCCCGGAGACTGTGCGTGCCTACCGCGCGCGCCAGGAGCGTCTGACCGCAGTCCAGGCTAAGGCATTGGAGCGAGCGACCGAACCGGCCCTCACCCGCGATGGGCATCGCGTGGAAGTGGTGGCTAATATCGGGGACGTGGATTCGGCCCACGAGGCGATCAGCTATGGTGCAGAAGGCGTGGGCCTGCTGCGCACCGAGTTTCTGTACCTGGGGCGGACGACCCTGCCTGACGAGGAGGAACAGTTTGCGGCCTACCGCGCCATCGCCGAGGTAATGGGCCAGCGCCCGTTGATCGTGCGCACGCTGGACGTTGGTGGGGATAAGCAGTTGCCGTACCTGGACATCGGTACGGAGTTGAACCCCTTCCTGGGCGTGCGGGCCATTCGCCTTTGCCTGGAGAGGCCGGACATCTTCCAGCCCCAGTTGCGGGCCATCCTCCGCGCTGGTGTGGGGCACAACGTGAAGGTCATGTTCCCGATGGTGGCTACCCGTGGTGAGGTCCTGCAGGCACGGGCGGCCCTCGATCAGGCGCGGCGTGACCTGGCGGCGGATGGTATTCCCCACGTTGACCAGCTCGAAGTCGGGATTATGGTCGAGACCCCGGCGGCGGCCATCGCCGCTGACGTTCTCGCGCCGGAGGTAGATTTCTTCAGCATCGGCTCCAACGACCTGACCCAGTATACCCTGGCCTGCGACCGGGGCAATGAGCGGGTGAGCTATCTGTATCACCCGCTGGACCCGGCGGTTCTGCGCCTGATCCGCAACGTGATCGAGGCCGGGCACGCGGCGGGCAAGTGGGTGGGGGTGTGCGGTGAAATGGCTGGTCAGCGCCTGGCGATCCCGATTCTGTTGGGCCTGGGGTTGGACGAGTTCAGCATGACCCCTCGTGCCATCCCGGTTGCCAAGCAGTTGATCCGTCAACTGGACCGCGGGCAAGCGCAAGCCCTGGCGCAAGAGGTGCTGGCCCTCGGAGACGCGGCAGAGGTCGAAGCGCGGGTAACCGATTTCCTGGGCGGCCTCGAGACGTGAGATTACGGGGACAACGGGTAGATAGGTGCGACACACTTCTAAAGTGCGTCGCACCTTTTGCTATCGCAGACAGCCGGCCCGGTCGAAGAAAGTTTGGAACAGCACCACATCATCGCCGGGAACGACGATGCGATGATTGCCCAAAGGGTTGGTCAGCATCGTTCCCAAATCCTCGTCAACCTGTACCAGTATCTGGCTACGGCATAGGTCGTTCCGTTCCAGGTTCTCGATGATTTCACCGCCGCTCAGCCAGTACTGATCCAGCGCCGGACCTCCCACGCGGAGTATTACACAGCGTCCCAGCGGCAGCTTGCCACGGACGCCCAGGCCAAGCCCAGACTCGAAGTGCGTGGGCAGGCTGAAAGAAGTAACCAGCGATGTGGGGACCGTACAGTGGGCCAGAACCATCTGGTTCTTCTCCAGGTTAACGGACGCCGGGTTGCTCATAAACGCAGCGCGGCCGGTCAGGTAGAAGCTGAGCACCATGCTGAACAATGCGGGCACGTCGCCCTCGCACCCTGCCGGGATGCCCTCGTCGTTCAGCCGGGCGAGCGGCAAACAGCCCGTCTGGTGAAACTCGTCCAACAGGTCAAAACAGCGCAGGGTGAGAGCGTTCAACCGGTACCGTTGGCGGATTGTCTGCAAGGCAGTGTACATCCCCTGCGCCCAGTCGAGCGATTCCGGGGCGTGCGCGGCGCAGGAGGTGGCAGCCTGTGATACCTCGGTGAGCCAGCCTTCGTGCCGCTGGACTGGCCGGACCAGCGCTGACATCTCGGCCAGCGGCACGTCCACCAGCTCCGTGCCCCAACGCATGTACACAGCGTCCGGGTTGGCATTGCCGGCGATCAGCCAGTCCGACGGGCGGCCGATGATCCCCAGACGGGACTGGCTCAGGCGCCGCAATGCGCCGGCACTTCGCGCCAACATCATGAGCCGCGTGGCTATCGCTTGCGGTGTGCCCTGGATGATCTCTCCCCGTCCGCCCATGCGCCGGACGTAAGCCAGGATTTCCAACGAGGCAGCCAGCGAATTCTCTCCCGGGTATACCAGGAGGTAAATCGGGTCTGCGGTCTGCCTGTACAGCGTGCGGAACTCCTGTTCCGTGCCGCCGGTGCGCAGGAAATAGACCTTCAAGTCGGCTTCCGTGGACTGGTCTGGAGTGCTCCACTCGAAGGTGAAACCGCCCGACTGCTCAATCTCCCGCAGCCACGGAATTTGCCGCTCCAGCCTGAGTGGATCGTGGACGGGCGAAAACAAGGGAACAATGCCGATTT
>JAGGZG010000383.1 GCA_021162125.1 Anaerolineae bacterium | reverse complement strand
GGAGGATAAAGGGCCGGGGATAGAGGACGTGAAGCTGGCGTTGCGGAATGGGTATTCGACGGGGCGGGGTTTTGGGATGGGGTTGCCGGGGACGCGGCGGTTGATGGATGAGTTCGAGATTGAGACGGTGGTGGGAGAAGGGACGAAAGTGACGGTGCGCAAATGGCTGCCTTGAGACATGGGATCGCACATCGCCCTAAAAGGGGAGAACAAGTATCGGGTGACGCCTACGTGATCGCCGAGGCAGATGGCGCGGTGACAATTGGTCTCGTTGACGGCCTGGGTTCTGGTGAGGCGGCAGCCGAGGCATCGCGGCGGGCAGTGCGTTGCATCACCCTCAACAGTACGGCGGATTTAAGAGAGCTGGTCACCCGTTGTCACGAGGAACTGCGGGGCACGCGAGGCGCAGTGATGGCTTTGTTGCGCATTAACCCCAAAGCGGAAACCGTGTCCTTCGTCGGGGTCGGCAATATCGGCATTTACGCCTGGAGTGCCGAGCCGATCAGACCGGTCTCGCGGGGCGGGATCGTCGGCCACTATCGTCTGCCCGCCTTACGGGAATTCACTTACCACTACACTCCCGGCGACTTATTCGTTCTGTACTCCGATGGGGTGGCGGACGGCTTGATTGCGGACAAGGACCTGCCAGCCCTGGGCAGGATTGATCCCCAGGCGATGGCTGATATTATCGCCCAACGCTATGGGGTAGAGCACGACGATGTCACCGTCATTACTGTGTGCTAAAGACGGGATTCTGGTTGATGGACGTACGTCAGTGGTTGCGGAAAAACGAAAAGACGATACAGAAGCGCTGGCTTGAAGGGGTCCGGAGTCTGGCTCTGCCCCGCTATGCCGATCTGTCGGACGAGGAATTGTTCGCCCAGATTCTGCCCTTTTACCATCACCTGATGACAGCGATTGAGCAGGATGCGCCCCATCTTCTCAAGCAGCTCAAGGACTGGGTGCTCACCCAACGCCTGGAGCGGGGTTGCAGCCTCATGGATCTGTTGGAGATTTCCTTCCAACTGCGCACAGCTCTGGGTCTGGCTCTGCTGGAATCCAGCGATGCCTGGCGGGCAATGGCCGCTTGGCAGAAATTATTCCCCTTCTTCGACGACGCGGCGACGGTGCTGGCCGAGTTCTTCACGCAGGCCATTGAGGAAGCTTTGCTGGAGCGCCTGGGTGAGGCGGAGATGTTGACCTCCAGCCTGGCGCGGGCCACCGCTGAAACGGATCGGGCGCTGTTGCAGTTGCGAACCGTCTACGAGGTCTCCCGCGACCTGAGCGCAACTCTCGACATAGAGCAAATTGCCCACTTGCTGGCGGAGCGATTGAGCACCGTGACGGGCGGCGCGAAATGCGCCGTCTTCCTGGCGGATGAGACGGGCGAGCTAAACGTAGCAGCCTGGGCCCGGTGCCCGGATCAAGCGCAGGCAATTGTCCCCGGTAACGTGCAGGCGGCCGTCAGGCAAGCTTCCGCCGACAGAACCTCCCAGTTCTTGCGGGATGAGACCCGTGGCGAATGGCTGGTCGTGCCCCTGGTGCTCAAGGAGGAAGCCTGTGGGGTGGTGGCTCTGTGGGGAGGGGGTACGCGGCCCTTTGATCGCGAACAGACGGACCTGGTGGAGTCCATTGTGCGCCAGGCAGCGGTCGCCCTGGAGAACGCCCGGCTCTTCGCTGAGGTTCGTGCCCTGAACCAGACGTTGGAGGAGCGCATTGCTCAGCGCACCCGCGAGCTGGCCGAGGAGAAAGAACGGCTGGAGTCTCTGTACACCATCACCCGCGAACTGACGTTCAGCCTGGATCTACCCAAAGTGCTGGATCGCACACTGCGCAACGTCACCCGCGCGGTGGGCGCGAACCACGGCTCCATCATGCTGCTGGACCCGACCAAAAATCACCTGGTATATCGCGCCCGGCTGGGTGGGCGGGAGCCTCTGCCTGGGGACGGAGAGGTTACTCCCTTCAAGCCGGGTCTGGGACTGGCCGGTTGGGTGATTCAGCATCGGGAGCCGGTGCTGGTGGACGACGTGCAGAAAGATGCACGCTGGCTGCCCTCACAAGGACGCGGGACCTGGACGCGCTCGCTGATCGCTGCTCCCCTGATTGTGGGTGAGGACGTGCACGGTGTGCTCATCGTTTCCGATGGGCGGCCTGGTTTCTTCCACGAGGCGCAGCTTCGCCTGGTGACCACGGCGGCCGGGCAGGTGGCCCAGGCTATTCACAACGCCGAGTTGTACCAGTACGTGCGCGAGACTGCCGACCGGCTGGGCGAGATGCTGCGCACTCAACGGGAGGAGAGCTCCAAGAGCCGCGCCATTTTGGAATCCATCGCCGACGGCGTAATCGTCGCCGATGCCCGGCGACGTATTGTCCTGATCAACTCGGCGGCCGAGCACATCCTGGGAGCGCGCAGTGAGACGGTGATCGGGCAGGACGTGTACAACGTGTTCGGCGCATTCTCTCCCCAGGGACGGATGGAGGCCCTGGCGGCGATGGAGGCCTTGATTGCCGACCCGGTGCCCAGCAAGGCGACTCTGCAGGTGATTGATACTACGCTGGAACTGGACGAGCGGGTGATCAACGCGCGGCTGACCCCCGTTTTCACGGAGAGGGAGGAATTCGTGGGCGTGGTCACCATCTTGCGCGACATCACCAAAGAGGTGGAGGCCGATCGAGCGAAGAGTGAGTTCGTGTCCACGGTGTCGCACGAACTGCGCACCCCGTTGACCTCGATCAAGGGTTACACTGATCTGCTCATCGCTGGCGCAGTGGGGTCAATCACCGATGGACAACGGCGCTTCCTGAACATTGTCAAGTCCAACGCTGATCGCCTGGCTGCCCTGATCAACGATCTGCTGGACATCTCCCGCGTCGAGACCGGGCGCGTCACTTTGCACATCGAGAACCTGCGGATGGAGGACATCGTCCTGGAGGTGGCCAATTCCCTGCGCCAGCAGATCGAGGACAAAGGGCTGGAGCTCGTGCTCGACATCGCGCCGGACCTCGATGAGGTGCCTGGCGACCGTGCCCGCCTGACCCAGGTTTTGACCAACCTGGTGGCCAACGCCTACCACTATACGCCGGAGGGCCGGATCACGATTGCCCTCTCACCGATGGATGGAGCTGTGCGGGTGGACGTGAAAGATACTGGCATCGGCATCTCCACCGAGGATCAGCTCAAAATCTTCGACCGCTTCTACCGCGCTGACCATCCCGTGGTCCAGGAGAGCGAGGGTACGGGTTTGGGCCTATCCATTGTTAAGATGTTCGTCGAGTTGCACGGCGGGCGCATCTGGGTGAACAGCAAAATCGGCGAGGGCAGCACCTTTACTTTCATATTACCCGCCGCAGACCGCGAATTACCCCCATCCATGCTCCCACAGCCCGCCACTCGCGGGAAAAAGATTCTGGTGGTGGACGACGAACACGATATCCTGGAGCTGCTACGCCATCAACTGGAGAAGCAGGGCTACGAGGTGGTCGCCACGTCCCAGGGTAGTGCAGTGGTGTCCACGGCCTGTCGTGAGCAGCCGGATTTGATCACCCTGGACATTCTGCTGCCGGATAAAGACGGCTTCGAGGTTCTGCGCGACCTGAAGTCCAATCCGAAGACGGCTAACATCCCGGTCATCATCCTCTCCGTCGTCCAGGACGCGGAGAGCGGTTTACAACTGGGGGCGGTGAACTACGTCACCAAACCCATCAACGAGGAGCAATTGCTGACCGCCGTAGAAAGCGTCCTGGCCCGCAAGGGCAAGGTGCTCATCGCCGAGGACGACCCGGACACGAATAGCTTGTTGACGGAACTGCTGATCCGCCAAGGGTTCGAGACGGTGCGGGCCCTCAATGGCTACGAGGCATTGGCCGCTGCCTATCGCGAGCGACCAGACCTGATTCTGCTGGACCTGCGTATGCCGGGCATGGATGGCTACGAGGCACTCACCCGCCTGAAGCGCGATCCGGCCACGCGGGATATTCCCATCATTGCCATATCAGCCCATTCCGCCGATGTAGAGATGGAACGGCAACGACTGCAGGCATTGGGCGTGAGGGAATTTCTAAGCAAGCCGTTTTCTTTCGATCTGTTGTTGGGGGAGATTGAGCGGGCGCTGGAGGACGACGAGACAGAAGAGAAGGATAGTGAGTTGCAAGAGGATAGCTGATCTGTGAATATCCTGTATCTAGGGTACCTGAGGAGTCAGTCGTGCAGGGCGTAAGGGACTGGTTTCGATCCAAATTTATTCAGGAGGAGGACACCTACACCTTCGGTGAGCGGGCAGCTACCACGGTGCGCCTGGCAGCCGTGGCCCTCGGTTTCCTGGTGAATAACATCTCCCCCCACCCGGTATCGGCGGTGGTGCGGGCGGCGAATTTGTTGATGGCTGTGTTTGCCCTGGTGAACGTGGCGGCGGCCATAGCTCTGTGGCGAGGTTTCCGTCCCAGCCAGACTTATTGCTCTCTGATGACCCTGGTAGACATCGTGGCCCTTTCGGCAGCGATCTACATCAGCAATGGGCTGACCAGCCCTTATTACGTGTTTTATTTTCTTATCATCCTTTCCGTCGCGATTCGCTTTCCCATGCACCTGGGATGGCGACTCCTGGCCCTGATCTGTGTCCTGTACGTGGTGGCCGCCGGAGCGCCGATGGAACCGTACACCTTCAGCGGGCCGCTCAAGGCTCTACTGGCCCGCCTCTTCGCCTTCGTCGCCGCTGGCGTCTTTGGCGGGATGCTGGCCGACCGGGATCGGGCCGAGCGGAAACGGCGAGAGATGCTGGAGGAGGACCTTCGCCGCCACAGCGAGGAATTGGCCCGCGCCAATCGCGAGCTCACCAAAGAGCGGGACCGGGTGCGTACTCTGTTGAGCATCACCAGTGAATTGACTGCCAGCTTGGACCTGGATCGCGTGTTGAATCGGGCGCTGGCCCTGATCAATCAGGCCGTGGGTGTGAAGCAGGGTTCCATCCTTCTCCTCGATCCGGAGACGGGCTATCTGATGTATCGCGCGGCTCTAGGTCGCACAGAGGCATTACCTCGGGGAGGCAAGCGCACCTCGTTCCGCTACGGGGAGGGATTGGCCGGCTGGGTGTTGGAGCATAACAAGCCGGTGATCATTACCGGCATTGACCAGGACGAGCGCTGGGTGGTGGATCCCTCGAAAAAAGGGCAGAGCCAGTCGGTGATGGCCGTACCTCTCAGCACTGGAGACGATGTGCTGGGAGTGATGCTCCTCTTCCATCCAGAGCCCGACTATTTCACCGATGATCACCTGGAGTTGGCCACAGCGGCGGCCAACCAGATCACCGTCATGGTCAAGAATACCGAGCTATACCGGCTGATACGCAATCAGGCAGAGCGGCTGGGTAGCATGTTGCGTGCGCAGCGGGCCGATGCCTCCCAGCGGCTGGCTATCCTGGAATCCATCAGGGACGGCGTGGTGGTGACCGACGTAGAGGGCAGGACAATAGTCGTGAACCAATCCGCACAACAGCTTCTCGGCGTATCGGAGGAAGCAGCAGTGGGCCGGAACGTGCGGGCTCTCTACAGCAACTTTCCGGCGGATGTGATCGATTCTGTGGCCGAGGCGGTATCCCAGCTGATCGCTGCCGGTTCGACCCGGTCGTACCCGTCACAGGCCGAGGTTTTATTGGAGCGGAATAACTGGGTGATCAGCGCCCACTTCGCTCCCATTCTCGACGAAGAGGGCGAGTGCCAGGGAGTGGTCACCGTCTTACGTGACATCACCCGCGAGCGGGAGGTCGCCCAGGCCAAGTCGGAGTTCGTCTCCATCGTGGCCCACGAACTACGCACACCCATGACCTCGATCAAGGGTTACGCTGACCTGATTCTCAGCGGTGCAGCCGGCCCCATCTCCGAGACGCAGGCCCAGTTCCTGCAGGTGATTCGGACCAACGTCGAGCGGCTGGCCGCGCTGGTAGGTGATCTGCTGGACATCTCCCGCATCGAGGCCAGGCGCGTGAAATTCGACATGCGTCCCTTGCACATGGACGAGGTGGCCCGCGACGTGATAGCCTCTCTGCAGGGCGAGATCGCTCGCCGCAACCTGGAATTGGAGGTGGACATCCCACCTCACTTGCCGATGGTGCAGGGCGACCGGAACCGGATCGTGCAGGTATTGACTAACCTGGTGAGCAATGCTTACAAGTACACCCCCCCTGGAGGGCGCATCACCCTGGCTCTGCACCACACCGACGGGGAGTTGCAGGTGGACGTCTCGGATACGGGTATCGGGATCGCGCCCACTGATCTGGATCGCGTATTCGAGCGCTTCTATCGGGCGGACCACGAGCTGGTGCGCCAGCAGACGGGCACGGGTCTGGGGCTGCCCATCGCCAAGTCCATCGTGGAGATGCACGGCGGGCGGATATGGGTGGAGAGCGAGCTGGGAAAGGGTAGCACGTTCAGTTTCTCCCTGCCCGTGGTCGAGACGTGAACTTCTGGAAACTCGGTTCACTACCGACCACTTTTTAAATCACGAATGACACGATGGGATCAAAACTTGAGAGGATCATTCGCGATAGAAGCGGAACTTTGTTACTGGAGTCTGGCGATTCTTGAAAGCGCGTGAAAAGTTAAAATGGGACGCAGATTTTCGCAGGCTTCACACGCAGATTTTGAAGATTTTCAAAGATGATCCGAGAAAATTCGCGTGAATCTGCGTCCAAAGTGAAATTCGCCAGAGTCCAGTTTGTTAGAGAAAGAACAACGGTAAACCTAGTTGATGCAGCGTCGTACAGGAGTAGCCATGACCAAAATACTCATTGCCGAAGACGAAAAAGATATTCGCGATCTGGTAGTTTTTAGCCTCACCTACGGCGGCTTCGAGGCCATATCCGCCGCCAATGGCATAGAGGCCGTCGCTAAAGCTGAGGCGGAGTTGCCCGACCTGATTCTGATGGATGTGCGTATGCCCAAAATGTCGGGATACGAGGCTTGCGAGAAGCTCAAGTTGAATCCCACTACGCGCGACATCCCCATCGTTTTCCTCTCGGCCAAAGGACAGGAGACCGAGATCAAACAAGGGCTGAGTGCCGGGGCAGAAGAATACATTCTCAAGCCCTTTGCGCCGGACGAGTTGGTCAGGCGGGTGCGAGAAATCCTGCGCCGGACGGGTGGAGGATAGCATTACAGTTGTGTACACGCTGATCACGTACACCTGGAGTGCGATTGGGTGCGCGCTGTGTGAAGTTCCGTGATGGCGTGTTCAGAGGATCACTGATGAGCGCGATTGTAATTGAGGGCAGTCTAGTCCATTACGAATACCTCGGCCGGGGAAGACCTTTGCTGTTCATCCACGGCTGGCTAGGTTCGTGGCGCTATTGGATGGCGACCATGGAAGAGCTGTCCAGCCACTATCGCACTTATGCCCTGGACCTGTGGGGTTTCGGCGATTCCGACAAGTCACGCAACCAGTACACTGTGCGTGAGTACGTGGAGCAAGTGCGGGCCTTCCTGGATAGCCTGGGGATACTTCATTTGCGGGTTCCGGTGGTGGGCCACGCTCTTGGCGCGACCGTGGCTGTGAATTTCGCTCGTCAGTATCCACAGTGTGTGGATCGGATATTGGCCGTCAGCCTGCCCCTCACCGGCGCCGCCGTCAACCGGCGCTTATTGACCCAGGGTAGTGGTTCCCTGTTCGACCGGGTGCTGGGCCGTGACCCGCTGGGCAGCTATCGGGACGTGGAGGTCGAGGTGGACAAGACTGCACCCGTGGCCGTCGCTTTCAGCGTGCAATCGGTGATGGCCCATGACCTGCGCAGCCTCATCAACGACCTCCAGGTGCCTCTCCTGGCCGTGTATGGTGGTCGGGACACAGTGGTCACCCCGCCAGAGGACGAACACTTCCATCGGGAGGATGGGTTGCTGCGAGCTATCACTTTCCCCAATTCGCGCCACTTCCCGATGCTGGACGAGGCGAGTAAGTTCACCCGCCTGTTGACGGATTTCCTCGAACTGGAAGAAGGGCAATCTCTGGATGTGCTTGAGGTGAAAGAGGAGTGGCGGCGACGGATACGATAGCGGGTTTGGGAGAGGTAGGGCAGGCTTGCGGCCTGCCGCACCAAGTACGGGCACGGCACGCCGTGCCCGTACTCATGCCGCTAAACTACCCTCCCGCAGGTTCCAAACCTGCGGGAGGGCCACCATCGCTCTGGCGGGGGCTGAGCTTGCCTCCGGCCTGGTTAACGTATATGTCCCCTATCCTCTATTCTACTCCACCGTGACACTCTTCGCCAGATTCCGTGGCTGGTCCACGTCGCACCCCCGCCGCACGGCTATGTGATAGGCCAGCAACTGCAAGGGCAACACGGTCAGCACTGGCGTGAGCAGCGGTGAAGTCTGCGGTACGTACAACACGTGATCGGCCTTCTGAGCGATGCGCGAGTCACCCTCGGTGGCCACGGCGATCACAGTCCCCCCGCGTGCTTTCACCTGCTCGATGTTGGAGATCATCTTCTCGTACACACGATCGTGCACGGCAATAGCTACCACCGGCATTCTCTCGTCAATCAGGGCGATAGGTCCGTGCTTCATCTCGCCGGCCGGATAGCCCTCCGCGTGGATGTAGCTGATCTCTTTGAGCTTGAGCGCGCCCTCCAGGGCGATTGGATAATTGATACCTCGCCCCAGATACAGGAAATTTTCCCGCTTGAAGTACTCGTTGGCCAGCACCTCGTACTCGTGGCCGTTGGATAGTACCTGACCGATGAGATTGGGCAACTCCACCAGGTCGGCGATCAAAGCGCGGGCGCGCTCTGGGGACAGCGTCCCTCGCAACTGCCCCAGATACAGCGCCAGCAGATACTGGGCCAGCATCTGAGAGGTGAAAGTCTTGCTGGCTGCCACACCGATTTCCAGCCCGGCGCGCATGTAAACCACGCCGTCGGCAATGCGGCTCGCCTCACTGCCCACCACGTTCACCACGGCAATGGTGGGCACCCCACACTGGCGCGCCTTGTCCATCGCCGCCAGCGTGTCCACCGTCTCCCCCGACTGGCTCACCGCCAGCACCAGCGAACGCCCGTCCAGCAGCGGATCGCGGTAGCGGAACTCAGAGCCGTAATCAACCTCGACTCGCAAGCGGGCCAGTTCCTCGATCATAAACTTACCCACCAGCGCGGAATGCCAGGCCGTGCCACAGGCGACGCTGTAAATGCGCTCCACCTGGCGCAGCGCCTCGGGATCGATACCCAGATCCAGATGCACCCGGCTTTGCTCGAAATCCACTCGCCCGCGGATGACATCCGCAGCCGAACGAGCTTGCTCGTAGATTTCTTTCTGCATGAAATGCTTGTAACCTTCCTTGGCTACCGACACCGGGTCCCAGGGAATGTCCTGCCATTCCTTCTCCAGGGGTGTGCCATCCAGTGACCAGAAACGAGCACCGCTGCGGCTCACCGCCACCATCTCCCCGCTTTCCAAAAAGATGACCTGCCGGGTGTGACCCAGTAAAGCCGGAATGTCCGAGGCCAGGAACATCTCGCCGTCGCCCCGGCCTACGACGACACCGCCCGCGTTACCCAGGCGGGCAGCGACCAAAGTGTCGGGTGTCTTGGCACTAAGCACAACGACGGCGTTGAAGCCCCTGAGTTGACGCAGTGCCTGACGCACCGCGCCTACCAGAGGCGCGCCGTCGTTGTAGTGCTGCTCTACGAGATGGGCGATGACCTCGGTGTCGGTCTCGGAGTGGAAGGTGTGTCCCTGGGCTTGTAGTGCTCTCTTCAGCTCCAGGTAATTCTCCACGATCCCGTTGTGGACTACTACCAGATTGCCCGCACAATCGGTGTGCGGGTGGGCATTGGCCTCGGTGACTCCGCCGTGGGTAGCCCAGCGGGTGTGCCCGATGCCCACCGTTCCATCCAGAGGACGCTCGGCCAGCACCCGGTCCAGGTTCACCAGCTTGCCGACCGCGCGCCGGCGGGCTAATTGCCCGTCCTGAATCACGGCCAGCCCGGCCGAGTCATAGCCCCGATATTCCAGGCGTCGCAATCCCTCGACGACTATGGGCGTCGCGTCGCGGGAACCAACGTAGCCGACGATGCCACACATGTTATTCCCTCCTGAGTTTGAGTTGGTTAATTTGCCACTGCACACCCCTTTGTCCCGCCGGTCACCCGGAGGTTTTGTGCGGGTGAGCTCTCGCTTCAGGAGGGGAAAGACGAGGGCCGTGGCCAGCCCTGGAGGCATCCGCTGATCTCTCGATTTTCCCGCTCTGGTCACAACGAGTGTCTGGCAACAAGAGCGGTTAGCCCCACCTCGCGGCGGGGAACCTCCTCCTCGTCAACTGGGACTGGTTGGGTGTTGATTGCCCGCAGTCCCAGCCCATGCGCTGTCTCCCCCTCGTTCTCTCGAACAAATTTACATCGCCCTCACCTCCTGTACCGTACACGCAGTTTGTCTCATAAGTCCGCCACAGCTTCTGGGGAGCATTGTGAAACACTAAGCTACGGGTTTCGGATTGCGGGTTTCAGGTTGGGCGCGACGGTAAACTTGAAACCTCGAACCTGGAACCCTCACGGGACCGCCGACAGACAACACTGCCAGGGAGCAAACACAGGCTTATGAAACACTTTAATTATAACAGACTTGGCGACGAAAATCAACCGGTGTTCGGTAGGGGATCGCGCAGCAAATCCCTGGGGAGCACGAGGGGTGTCCCCTCGTTTTTTTCCTCACCTACCACCTGGTGGATAGCGCCAACTAGTTGTCCCGGTAGGGGGTATAATGCAAAACCAGGGTGAATTGACAAAAGAGACAACTTATGATAGAATCTCATTGCACACGTGTGCAGAAGGGCATCGGTAGAAAGGTCCGAGTCTCCGCTCAGAGAAGCGAAGGAGCAAAAGCGGTGACAGCTGCGGGTGGTGGGCAAATCGGTGACTTCCATAGATTCCGAGGATTCCGGCCGTGTCGGCAGGGCAGGGCGAGCTGAGCTTGCCTGTGTCCCGTCGCCGGCTTTTTTGTTGCCATCACGCCCGTATTTTCCTGCGCCGATCCTTCAACACGCTGCTAACCATTACCTACGGAGGTTAAACACATGAAAGGACTGATGCTTCACGCTAAGTGGGAGCCCAAGCCGGACTATCCGCTGTCCGATTGGGAGAAGGAAACCGGCAAAGCCATCACCGGCAACTCGGTGTGGCGCCATCCAGAACTGAGGGTCGAGGAAGTGGCAACACCAACCATCAAGCCTGATGAGGTGTTGATCCAGATCAAGGCTTGTGGAATATGTGGTTCCGATATACACTTCTACGAGACCGACGACCAGGGCTACATCCTCTATCCAGGACTGACTAAGTTCCCCTCCATCCTGGGCCACGAGTTCTCCGGCCAGATCGTCGAAGTGGGCTCGGAAGTAGAGGACTTTGCGGTTGGCGACATGGTCACCGCGGAGGAGATGATCTGGTGCGGCCACTGCGTGCCCTGCCGCAATGGCTTTCCCAATCACTGCGTCAACCTGGAAGAGATAGGATTCACCATCAACGGGGCTTTGGCCGAATACATCGCCATCGGGGCCAAATATTGCTGGAAGCTGAACGCGCTGATGGACCTTTATCAGGATGAAGACAAGGTCTACGAAGCGGGGGCCACGGTGGAGCCATCCTGCGTGGCCTACAATGGCATCTTCGAGCGTGGCGGAGGCTTCCGCCCCGGGGCTTACGTGGTCATCTACGGTACGGGGCCTATCGGTCTGGCAGCCATCGCAGAGTGTAAAGCCGCTGGCGCAGCCAAAGTCATCGCCTTTGAGGTCTCCACGCCGAGGCGTGAGTTAGCCAAGACGATGGGAGCCGATTACGTGTTCGACCCGCGCGAGGTGGTGCCTCACGAGGTGGTCATGGACCTAACTGGTGGTGAGGGCGCTGATTTTCACGTCGAGGCGGCGGGCGCACCGCAGCTCACCGTCCCCGAAATGGAGAAATCGCTGGCTATCAACGGCAAGATCGTACAGATTGGCCGCGCAGCTCAACGGGTGCCCATGTATCTGGAGACTTTCCAGGTGCGGCGCGGGCAGTTCTTCGGCGCGCAGGGACACTCTGGACATGCCACTTTCCCCAACGTCATCCGCCTGATGGCCTCGGGCCTGATTGACACCAGGAAAATGATCACTTCTCGCTACGACCTGGACGACGCAGTAGAGGCGATCAAAAAGGCATCGAAGCGTGTGGATGGAAAGGTCATGGTAAAGATGTGAAGTTGAGACCAGAGAACTAGCAACCAGCAACCAGCTTCCAGTTGCTGGTTGCTAGTCGCTGGTTATTTGGAGGAGCGCAAATGGATCGAGTGAATATAGGTCTCATCGGGGCTGGTCGCATTGGCAAGATGCACGCCGAGCACCTGGCTTTCCGCATCCCCGATGCTAACCTGCTGGCCGTAGCGGACGTCTTCGTAAAGGCTGCCGAAAAGTGCGCAGCCGATTACCAGATTCCTGCCGCTTTCCAGGATTACCACAGAATCCTGGATAATCCCGACATTGATGCGGTAGTGATCTGCTCCAGCACGGATACCCACGCGCAGATCATCGAGGAAGCGGCCGCCGCTGGCAAGCACATCTTCTGCGAGAAGCCGATTGACTTCGACCTGGAGCGCATTGACCGCGCGCTGGCCGCGGTGGACAAGGCGGGCGTTAAGCTGCAGATCGGTTTTAACCGCCGCTTCGACCCCAGTTTCAAGCGCGCCCGCGACCTCGTTGCCGAGGGTAAGATTGGCAAGCCACACATCGTGCGCATCACTAGCCGCGATCCCCAGCCGCCGCCCATCGAGTACATCAAGGTGTCGGGCGGCATCTTCCTGGACATGACCATCCACGATTTCGACATGGCCCGTTACCTGATCAATGACGAGGTCACCGAGATGTTCGCCGTCGGCGAGGTGCTGGTTGACCCGGAGATAGGCAAAGCGGGTGACATTGACACGGCCATCATCACCCTGCGCTATGCGAGCGGGGCCATCGGCACTATTGATAACAGCCGGAAAGCTGTGTACGGCTACGATCAGCGGGTGGAGGTCTTCGGCTCAGAGGGCGCGGTCGTGGTCTCCAACAACACACGTGATAGGGCGGTTCTCAGCGACGCCGAGGGTGTTCACGGCTCGTTGCCCCTGTACTTCTTCGTGGAACGTTATACGGAGGCATACATCGCCGAGATGAAAGCATTCATCGATTGCATTCAGCAGGACAAAACGCCGCCCGTGACAGGTGTGGACGGTCGTGTCCCGGTGGTGATGGGTTACGCGGCCAAAAAGTCCTACGAGGAAAACCGTCCGGTCAAGCTAAGT